>JAYSYB010000147.1:0-19783 GCA_043716775.1 Rubrivivax sp. | reverse complement strand
GAAAGCATTGCCACCGGCATGCAGCACCTGCTGGAAGACGTGCAGAAGGGCCACGTCTCGCAGACCGACGAGAGTGTTTTCGAGGTGGGCAAGAACGTCGCCACCACGGCAGGCAGCGTGGTGTTCGAGAACGAACTCTTCCAGCTCATCGAATACAAGCCGCTCACTGCCAAAGTGCATGAACGGCCGATGCTCTTCGTGCCGCCATGCATCAACAAGTACTACATCCTCGACCTGCAGCCCGACAACTCGGTCATCCGTTACACCGTCGAGCAGGGTCACCGCACTTTCGTCGTCAGCTGGCGCAACCCGGACCAGAGTTTGGTCAACAAGACCTGGGACGACTACATCGAAGAGGGCCCCGTCACCGCCATCCGCACGGTGCAGGACATCACCGGTGCCGAGACGATCAACACGCTGGGCTTCTGCGTTGGCGGCACCATCCTCAGCACCGCACTGGCGGTGCTGGCTGCAAAGGGCGAGCAGCCTGCCCATTCGGTGACTCTGCTGACCACGCTGCTCGACTTTGAGAGCACCGGCATCCTCGACATCTTCATCGACGAGGCCATGGTGCAGATGCGCGAGAGGACCCTCGGGCCCGACGCCCCCCGCGGCCCCGGTTTGCTCAAGGGCAAGGAACTCGCCACCACCTTCAGCTTCCTGCGACCGAACGACCTGGTGTGGAACTATGTGGTTGGCAACTACCTGAAGGGCGAAACACCGCCGCCCTTTGACCTGCTGTACTGGAATGGTGACTCCACGAATCTGCCTGGGCCCATGTACTGCTGGTACCTGCGTCACATGTACCTGCAAAACGAACTGAAGCAGCCCGGCGCGCTGACCGTCTGCGGCGAAAAGGTCGATCTAGGCTCGATCAAAGCGCCGTTCTTCGTCTACGGCTCGCGTGAAGACCACATCGTGCCGTGGACCGCAGCGTACGCGTCGATTCCGCTCGTCAGCGGCAAGAAGACTTTTGTGCTGGGCGCGAGTGGGCACATCGCCGGCGTCATCAACCCGCCGGCCAAGGGCAAGCGCAACTACTGGACCAACAGCAAGCTGCCACCGAATGCCGAAGCCTGGTTCGACAGCGCCACCCAGCACCCGGGCAGCTGGTGGACGGCTTGGTCGGACTGGCTCAAGCCGTTGTCTGGCAAGCTCGTGAACGCGCCCAAGACGCCGGGCAGCGCAAGATTCAAGGCCATCGAGCCTGCGCCCGGCAGGTACGTCAAGGCCAAGGCCTGATTCACCCGCTGCAACTCTTTTTCTGCAACCAACTCACGTCTTACATCAGGAGGTTTTCATGGCACTGGATATCGTCATCGTCGCCGCGGCCCGCACTGCAGTCGGCAAGTTTGGAGGCACGCTCGCCAAGACCGCGGCCCCGGAATTGGGCGCCACGGTGCTGAAGGCGTTGCTGGAGCGTTCGGGCCTGAGCAGCGAACAGATCGGCGAGGTCATCCTCGGCCAGGTGCTCACGGCAGGCTCGGGCCAGAACGCCGCCCGCCAGACCGTCATCAAGGCCGGCTTCAACCCCGCCGTGCCGGCGATGACCATCAACAAGGTCTGCGGCTCGGGCCTGAAGGCGGTGATGCTGGGTGCGCAGGCCATCCGCGACGGCGACAGCGAGATCGTCATCGCCGGTGGGCAAGAGAACATGTCCGCCAGCCCGCACGTGCTGCTGAACAGCCGCGACGGCCAGCGCATGGGTGACTGGAAGATGGTTGACAGCATGATCGTCGACGGCCTGTGGGACGTCTACAACCAGTACCACATGGGCATCACGGCCGAGAACGTGGCCAAGAAGTACGGCATCAGCCGCGACGCACAAGACGCGCTGGCGCTGGCCAGCCAGATGAAGGCCGCAGCCGCCCAGGAAGCGGGCCGCTTCAAGGACGAGATCGTGCCGGTGAGCATCGCGCAGAAGAAGGGCGACCCGATCGTCTTCGCCGCCGACGAGTTCCTCAACAAGAAGACCAGCGCCGAAGCCCTGGCCGGCCTGCGCCCGGCCTTCGACAAGGCCGGCAGCGTGACAGCAGGCAATGCCTCGGGCCTGAACGACGGCGCCGCCGGCGTGGTGCTGATGTCGGCCACCAAGGCCGCAGCACTCGGGCTCAAGCCGCTTGCGCGCATTGCCAGCTATGCGTCCGCAGGTCTGGACCCGGCTTTCATGGGCATGGGCCCGGTGCCGGCCGCGCGCAAGGCGCTGGAGCGCGCGGGCTGGAAGGCTGCCGACCTGGACCTGCTGGAGATCAACGAAGCCTTCGCCGCGCAGGCCTGCGCCGTGCACCAGGAGATGGGCTGGGACACGAGCAAGGTCAACGTCAATGGCGGCGCGATTGCCATTGGGCACCCGATCGGCGCCAGCGGCGCGCGCATCCTCGTCACGCTGCTGCACGAGATGATCAAGCGCGACGCCAAGAAGGGAATCGCGAGCCTGTGTATTGGGGGTGGCATGGGTGTCGCCCTCACCGTCGAGCGGTAAGAATCGTTTCATCAACCAGGAGAGAGAGACATGACACAAAAAGTAGCGTACGTCACCGGTGGCATGGGCGGCATCGGCACCGCCATCTGCCAGCGCCTGCACAAGGAAGGCCACAAGGTCATCGCCGGCTGCGGCCCCAGCCGTGACCATGTGAAGTGGATCGACGAGCAGAAAGCGCTGGGCTACACCTTCTACGCCTCGGTCGGCAACGTCGCCGACTGGCAGAGCACGGTGGACGCCTTCACCAAGTCAGTGGCTGAACACGGCAGCATCGACGTGCTGGTCAACAACGCCGGCATCACCAAGGACCGCATGTTCCTGAAGATGTCGCCCGAAGACTGGAAGACGGTCATCGACACCAACCTGAACAGCATGTTCTACGTCACCAAGCAAGTGGTGCCGGGCATGGTGGAAAAGGGCTGGGGCCGCATCATCCAGATCAGCTCGGTCAACGGCGAAAAAGGCCAGGCGGGGCAGACCAACTACTCGGCGGCGAAGGCCGGCATGCACGGCTTCACGATGGCGCTGGCGCAGGAAGTGGCGTCCAAGGGCGTCACCGTCAACACCGTGAGCCCGGGCTACATCGGCACCGACATGGTCCGCGCCATCAAGCCTGAAGTGTTGGAGAAGATCGTCGCCACGATCCCCGTCAAGCGCCTGGGCCGGCCTGAAGAGATCGGCGCCATCGTGGCATGGCTGGCGGGTGAGGATTCTGGGTTCACTACCGGCGCCGATTTCTCGTGCAACGGAGGCTTGCACATGGGGTGATGGTCTTCGTCGGCGGCGCGGCTTTCAGTCGCTACCGCCGATGAAGTATTCGTTGATTCCATTTGCGACAGAGCCCAGCAGGCCCACGCCCAGCCCCAGAAAACCACGAAGGTGTCAAAGCGTCCGGCTTTCGATTCAGGCGCAAGCTGCACGATGATGAACACCGTGCACGGCATGAAGGTTCCGATGCCAGGAAATCCTGCGGGTTGTGCACCGGCGCGTCAGCAAAGCGTGTGATGAGCGAGTCCGAGGTCAGCACCCAGCCCATACCGCCAGCGCCAGCAGCAGGCCGAACAGCACCAGCCGCGTGTCGCGCGGCCGCCAGACCGCCAGCGCCGTGGCCAGGTTGGCGGGCTCGCCGCACTGCAGCGCCCGGCTCACCGCATACGGGCCCGTGGCCACGACGGGTGCGACCAGCAGGAAGCCGCTGAAGACACCGGCCAGCAGCCAGAAACGGTCGCGTGCCAACACCACCAGCAGCGCGCTGAAGCCTGCCATGGCCAAGCCGTGCAGCAAGCCCGGCGCGGGGCAGCGCATGAGGTCGGCCCAGCCCAGTGCGAGCCAGCGCAAGGGCTGTGCGAGGCCGACCTGAGGGACGCGGTGGCGGTGCAACTCTGCCTGGGTCTGGGGCGATGTCACGGGCTCAATGTTTGGGTCAGCACCAGGCTGTAGGTACCGCCAACGGCCGCAGGCTTGATGAGGATCAGCCCGGCGCCAAGGCCTACCGCTTCAAGTTTCGAGGAGTGCCCGTCCCGCCGCCTGCAGGCTGGCCGCCGACGCGTCGGCCAGCGCCACCACCGGCGCCTGCGCAAAGCCACTGAAGTTGCGCTGCATCGACTTCAGGTAGACGGGGTCATAGTGCGACGACAGCAGTTCTTCCACCACCGAGGCCATTTGCCCGGCGCGCGCCTGGGCCTGCCAGCGGTCCACTGTCTCGGCGCCGCGGTGTTCGCGCAGCGCCTGCAGCCGTTCGCAGAAACTCTCGGCGTCGCTGACGAAGTGCGCGTAGTCGTCAAGCAGAAAGTCCACCCGCGCCGCCACCGTCATCTGCACCTGCACGCAGGCCGACGCGCGCAGTTGCACGAGCAGCGCCTCGGGCACACGCAGGCGGCCGATGGTGCGGCTCTCGCCTTCGGCCCAGACCCCGCGCGCCGGGTCGAAGCCGCGCAGGGCTTGCCAGATGCGGGTCTCGAAGGCCTTCTGCGAAGGCTGCGGCTGCCCCGGCACGAGACCCAGCACACTGCCGCGGTGGTTGGCCAGCGCTTCCAGGTCCAGCACCTGCGCGCCTTCGGCGGCCAGCGCATGCAGCAGCCGGCTCTTGGCTGACCCCGTGCGGCCCAGCAACACGCGAAACTTCAGCGCGGCCGGCAGCGTGGGCAGGTCGGCCAGCACGGCACGCCGAAACTCGCGGTAGCCGCCTTCCAGCACTTGCACGCCGAAGCCGATCTGATCGAGTACCAGCGCCAGCGAAGCGCTGCGCTGCCCGCCGCGCCAGCAGTACACCAGCGGCCGCCAAGTGCGCGGCAATGGCATCACATGACTCTGCACGTGGTGGGCGATGTTCAATGCCGCCAGCGCGGCACCGCGTTTGCGCGCATCGAAGGAAGAAAGCTGTTTGTATTCGGTGCCGATGGCCGCGCGCTCGGCATCGTTCAGCACCGGCCAGTTGACGGCGCCGGGCAGGTGGTCTTCGGCAAATTCGCTTTCACTGCGGGCGTCGATGAGGGCGTCGAAGGCGGCCAGGGCAGGCAGGGCTTGAACGGCGGTGATGCGGTGCAGACTCATGGGCGGTGGATTTTGCATGGCCGCGCCCCGTGGCCCCAAAGAAAAAGGCCAGGGAAAAAAGTCCCCGGCCCGCCTGCAAGGGCGCACGCGCCCCGTCGGTGGTGCTAACGCTGGCGGCGTGCGGCCCCTGCCGCCAGCAAGGCCAAGCCGACCAGCGCCAGCGATGCCGGCTCGGGCACGGTGCCAGACGGCGCCGAGTAGCTGATGTGCAGCGTGTAGCTGCCGGAATGGACAGAGCCGCCGATGTAGCTGAAGTCGCGCTCCATGCAACCGGTGGTGCCCCACCCGCTGATGACCGCGCCATCCGGACGCGTCAGGTCGCTCAAGACGCAGTTGGTGAGGTTCGGACCGTTGGAAAAGCCGGCCATGCCCAGGTATTACGTGTCCGACGTCGTCAACGTAATCGCGCCTAGGAAGGCGTTCACGCCGATGCTGGAGCCGGCGTCGAACGGTGTGTCATCGGCGTAGCCGATCAATTCGCCGCTCGAACGGAACAGTGCCAGCGTCGAATCGCGCAGCGTGCCGCCATTGGCATCGTCATGGTCGAAGAACACGGTGGCGCCAGCCACGCCGGTGAAGGAATACCAGTTGACGACGTTGTTGCCCGCAGCCAGCACGCCCTGCACAGTGGTGTGCGACACCGTGGTGGAACTGGAAATGTTGGCGTTTAACCCCAGACCGAAAGTGCTGTCGACGTTGATGGCAACCGGCGCAGCCAGCGCCCACAGCGGTGCTGCAAGACCGAGTGCGCAAACTGCCTTGGAAATGGGCTTGTTTGTGAAACATGAGTCTCAGCCTCGTTAAGTTGACGAGTCACCCCGATTTCACGTATCGGGCCAGTTGGTAAAAATCTTTACAGAACAGGGCTTTAGATCCGGATAAGCACCCTGGCCGGCGGGCTGTCGAAAGCCCGGCCGACAGCGGGCTACCCCTGTGCCGCCACGGCATCGAGCAACTCAGTCTCGATGCGCAGTTGCGCCTTCGGCTTCTGCAACTCGGGTCCGTCAACCAGGAAGGTGTCTTCCACCCGTTCACCCAGCGTCGTGATCTTGGCCAGTTGCAGATTGACCTGGTAGCGCGCCATCACGCGGGCAATGGCATAGAGCAGGCCCGAGCGGTCACTGGCCGACACCGTCAGCAGCCAGCGTTGCGCCCGTTCATCAGGCGCCAGCGTCACCCGAGGCGTGACCGGGAAGCTGCGCACGCGGCGTGAGACACGGCCTGTGCGCGGGTCGGGCAGCGGGCCGGTGGACGCCAGCGCCAGCGTCGCCTGCGTTTCGACGAGCGAGATCAAATCGCGGTAGCCGCCCGGGGTGTCGGGCAGCATGCCCTGCGTGGCCACGACCTGGAAGGTGTCCAGCGCAAAACCGGCACGCGTGGTGTGGATCTTGGCGTCCAGGATGCTGAAGCCGGCGCTGTCGAAATAGCCGCAGATGCGCGCGAAGAGGTCGGCCCGGTCGGGGCAATAGACCAGCACCTGCAGCCCGTCACCCACCGAAGAAGGCCTGGCCCGCACCACCGGTTGGGCCGACACCACATGGCGCCACAGCGACCGGGCGTGCCAGGCAATATCGGCCGCGTCGTGGCGCGCGAAGTAGCTCACTTCGAGCGTTCGCCACAGCGGTTCTTCGGTGCCTGGCAGCGCCGAATGCAAGGCCAGATTCTGCTGCGCTTCCTGCTTGCGGGCTTCTATTTCGGCGTCCAGGTTCGGCTGCGCGCCACCCAGCGCGCGCAGCGTCAGGCGGTACAGGTCTTCCAGCAGCTTGCCCTTCCAGGCATTCCACACCTTGGGGCTGGTGCCGCGGATGTCGGCCACCGTCAGCAGGTACAGCGCCTGCAGCTGGCGCGGGTTGTCTACCAGCGTGGCAAAGTGGCGGATGACGTCGGCGTCGGACAGGTCTTCCTTCTGCGCGATGCGGCTCATCGTCAGGTGGTGCTTGACCAGAAATTCGATCAGCTGCGTGTCGTCGCGCGGCACACCGTGGTCGCGACAGAAGTGGCGCACCTCGATCTGGCCCAGTTCGGAATGGTCGCCGCCACGGCCCTTGGCGATGTCGTGGAAGAGGGCCGCGATGTACAGCACCCAGGGCTTGTCCCACTGCGCCGCCAACTGGCTGCAGAAGGGGTATTCGTGGGCGTGTTCGGGGATGAAGAAGCGGCGCACGTTGCGCACCACCATCAGGATGTGCTGGTCCACCGTGTAGACGTGAAACAGGTCGTGCTGCATGCGCCCGACGATGCGCCGGAAGACCCACAGGTAGCGCCCCATAACGCTGGTCTGGTTCATCAGCCGCAGCGCGTGCGTCAGGCCGCGCGGCTGGCGCAGGATGTCCAGGAACAGTTCGCGGTTGATGGGGTCGCGGCGGAAGGCAGCGTCCATGACGTTGCGGGCGTTGTACAGGGCGCGCAGCGTGCGGGCGCTCAAGCCCTGCAGCCCGGGCGTCTGCTCAAAGACCAGGAAGGTTTCCAGGATGGCATGCGGGTTGTCGATGTAGAGGTCATCGCGCGCCACTTCCAGCATGCCGGCGCGGTCGAAGAAACGCGCGGTGATGGGGCGCATCGGTGTGGCCTCAGACCTGCTGACGCGCTCTTCGATGTTGAGCATCAGGATCTGGTTGAGCTGCGTCACTGCCTTGGCCGCCCAGTAGTAGCGGTGCATCAGCACTTCGCTGCTGCGCTGGTCGACGCTGGCCTTGTAGCCAAAGCTTTCGGCCACCGCCGTCTGCAGGTCAAACACCAGGCGGTCTTCACGCCGCCCCGCGACGCAGTGCAGCCGGGCGCGGATGAGCTTGAGCGTGCCTTCGTGCTTGACGAGTTGGCTGGCTTCAAAGGCCGTGATCAGGCCTTTGCTGGCCAGTTCCGTCCAGGTGCGGCCCAGGCCGGCCGCGCGGGCCACCCAGATCACCACCTGCAGGTCGCGCAGGCCGCCCGGGCTTTCCTTGCAGTTGGGTTCCAGCGCGTAGGGAGTGCCTTCGTACTTGACGTGGCGTTGCTGCATTTCCAGCGTCTTGGCGCGCAGGAAGGCGCGCGCGTCCATCGCCTTGTCCTGGGCACTGCGAAACTGCTTGAACAGGGCCTTGGCGCCGCACAGTTGACGGGCTTCCAGCAGCGCGGTCTGCACGGTCACGTCGCGCGCCGACTCGGCCAGGCAATCCGCCACGGTGCGCACCGAAGAGCCGATCTCCAGGCCGATGTCCCAGCAACTGGTGACGAAGCGTTCGACCGCACTGTTCAGGGCCGGGTTTGCCGAGTCTGCCGGCGGGTCTGCCGCATCTGCCGCAGCTGCCGCATTTGCCATGTGCGCCACCGGCAGCAGCACCAGCACGTCGACATCGGAGTGCGGAAACAGTTCAGCGCGCCCGTAGCCCCCCACGGCCACCAGCGCGGCGCTGGCTGGCATGCCGGCTTCGTCCCAGAGCACGGCAAGGGTGGCGTCCACATGCCGCGCCAGGGCGCGTGTCAGGCGCGACACGGCCGTGGCCGTGGGGCGCGAATCGGCAAAGTGCTGCAGCAACGCGGCCTTGCCGTCGCGGAACGTCGCGCGCAAGGCGGCCACGCTGCCTGGCACGGGCAAGGCAGCGCGCACCGGTGCGGGGCCGGCCACCGCGCCAGCCTCAAGCTGTGCGGGCATCACACTTCAGTGGGTCTCGGCCACGCGCTGGCCGTACCCGGCCGGCGCGAAGGCCGGTGCCGGCGGGCTGCCTGCGCTGACGGTCAACACTTCGTAGCCGGTTTCAGTGACCAGCACCGTGTGTTCCCACTGCGCCGACAGCGACCGGTCGCGTGTGACGATGGTCCAGCCGTCGTAGGGCCGGTTGCCTTTGCGGTCCTCCTTGATCTCGCGCTTGCCGGCGTTGATCATGGGTTCGATCGTGAAGATCATGCCTGGCACCAATTCTTCCAGCGTGTGCGGCCGGCCGTAGTGCAGCACTTGCGGTTCTTCATGGAACCGCGCGCCCACACCGTGGCCGCAAAATTCGCGCACCACGGAAAAACCGGCGTTTTCGGAGAAGGTCTGGATGGCATGGCCAATGTCCCCCAGGCGTGCGCCGGGCTTGACCTTGACGATGCCCTTCCACATGGCGTCGAAAGTGATCTGGCACAGGCGGCGCGCCGCTATGCTGCCTTCGCCGACCACATACATACGGCTGTTGTCGCCGTGCCAGCCGTTCTTGATGACGGTGACGTCGATGTTGACCACGTCCCCGTCCTTCAACGGCCGGTTGTCGGGGATGCCGTGGCAGACCACGTCGTTCAGGCTGCTGCACAGCGAAGCCGGGTAAGCCGGGTAGCCCGGCGGCTGGTAGCCCAGCGTGGCCGGGATGCCACCCTGCACATGCACCATGTGGTCGTGCGCCAGGCGGTCGAGTTCCAGCGTGGTGACGCCGGCGCGCACGTGCGGCGTCAGCATGTCCAGCACTTCACTGGCCAGGCGGCATGCCAGGCGCATGCCGTCAATGTCCGCAGCGGTTTTGATCGTGATTGCCATCGGCCGATTATCCCACCGAGCCCTAAAATCCCGCCTTTCACCAACGCCCGGCCCGGGACAGCATGACCGCCACGCCCCTCCACCTGTTGCACTTCGAGGGCGGCGACGCGCTCTCCCCCTTTCGCGCCCGGGCGCTGCTGGCCCGTTTGCAGACCACCTGCCCGCGAATCACTGGCGTGGTTGCACGCCATCTGCATTGGGCCGCGTTTGATGCGCCTCCCGCGCCGGCCCTGCTGGACAAGCTTCAGGCCTTGTTGAGCTACGGCGATGCTTTTGACGGCCACGGCGCAGGCCAGCTTGTGGTGGTGATGCCCCGCCTGGGCACCGTGTCGCCGTGGGCCAGCAAGGCCAGCGACATCGCGCGCAACTGCGGGCTGGTGTTGCACCGGCTGGAACGCGTCACCGAGTACACGCTGGCGCTGAAGAGCGGCCTGCTCAGCGCCGCCAAGCCGCTGAACGCTGACGAGCGCCACGCCGTCGCAATGCTGCTGCACGACCGCATGACCGAACACGTGGCCTTTGAGCGCGAAGCCGCCGCACACCTCTTCGACGGCCGCGACGCCGAACCGCTGGCGCATGTCGATCTTCTTGGCCAGGGCAGAGCCGCGCTGGTGCGGGCCAACGGCGATTTCGGCCTGGCGCTGTCCGCCGACGAGATCGACTACCTGGTGGAAGCCTTCACGCAGTTGAAGCGCAACCCGAGCGACGTCGAGCTGATGATGTTTGCGCAGGCCAACAGCGAACATTGCCGCCACAAGATATTCAACGCCCGCTTCACCATCGACGGCGTGGACCAGCCACACACGCTCTTCGGCATGATCCGCCACACCGAGAAGACATCGCCGCAGCACACGGTGGTGGCCTACGACGACAACGCCGCCGTGATGGAAGGCCACACCGTGCAGCGCTGGCTGCCGCAGGGTTTTACCAACGCGCCGCTGTACGGCGCCCGCACGGACACCGCGCATGTGCTGATGAAGGTGGAGACGCACAACCATCCGACGGCAATCTCGCCCTTCCCGGGCGCGAGCACGGGCGCCGGTGGCGAGATCCGCGACGAAGGTGCCACCGGCCGCGGCGCGCGGCCCAAGGCGGGGTTGACGGGCTTCAGCGTCAGCAACCTGCACCTGCCAGGAACGAACGAGCCGTGGGAACAGAAGCCCGTCGGCAGACCTGAGCACATCGCCAGCGCGCTGCAGATCATGACCGAGGGGCCACTCGGCAGCGCCGCCTTCAACAATGAATTCGGCCGCCCCAACCTCGGTGGCTACTTCCGGGTCTTTGAGCAGGACGTGGCCGGGCTGCGCCGCGGTTATCACAAGCCCATCATGATCGCCGGCGGGCTGGGCAGCATCAGCGCCGGCCAAGTGAAGAAGCTGCGCTTCGGCGCTGGCACCTTGCTCGTCCAGCTGGGCGGGCCGGGCATGCGCATCGGCATGGGCGGCAGTGCGGCCAGTTCCATGGCCGCCGGCAGCAACACCGCAGCGCTGGACTTCGACAGCGTGCAGCGCGGCAACCCCGAAATCCAGCGCCGCGCGCAAGAAGTCATCAACCACTGCTGGGCACTGGGTGACATGAGCCCCGTGCTTGCAATTCATGACGTGGGCGCCGGTGGCATCAGCAATGCGTTCCCGGAACTGGTGGACGGTGCTGGCAAGGGCGCCACTTTCGATCTGAGAAAGGTGCCGCTGGAAGAAAGCGGCCTGGCGCCCAAAGAAATCTGGAGCAACGAAAGCCAGGAACGCTACGTGCTGGCGATCAACCCTGATTTGATGCCGCTCTTCGCGCAGATGTGCGCGCGTGAACGCTGCCCCTTTGCCGTTGTCGGCGTGACCACGGACGAGCGTCAGCTGGTGCTGGAAGACGGCCCGAGCGCGGATGGAAAAAAGCAGCGCGTGATCGACATGCCGATGGACGTGCTGCTGGGCAAGCCGCCCAAGACGCACCGCGACGTGCAGCGCGTGGCGCGCGTGGAAGCCGCGCTGAACCTCACCGGCGTGAAGCTGGAGCAGGTCGCGCTGGACGTGCTGCGCCACCCGACTGTGGCCAGCAAACGCTTCCTCGTCACCATTGGCGACCGCACGGTGGGTGGCCTGAACCACCGCGATCCGATGGTCGGCCCGTGGCAGGTGCCGGTGGCCGACTGCGCTGTCACGCTGGCCGATTACGCGGGCTTCGCCGGCGAAGCGATGGCGATGGGCGAGCGGACACCGCTGGCCGCCATCAACGCCCCCGCCAGCGGCCGCATGGCCGTCGGCGAAGCCATCACCAACCTGCTGGCGGCACCGATCGAACTGAGCCGTGTGAAGCTCAGCGCCAACTGGATGGCGGCCTGTGGCGAGCCGGGCGAAGACGCGGCGCTATTCGACACTGTGCAGGCGGTGGGGCTGGACCTGTGCCCGGCGCTGGGGATCGGCATTCCGGTGGGCAAGGACTCGTTGTCGATGCGCACCCGGTGGGTGGACGATGGCGGCAGCCAGCAGGTCACCGCGCCGGTCTCGCTGATCGTCACCGCTTTCGCCACGCTGGCCGACGTGCGTGGCACGCTGACGCCGCAATTGCAGTCCATCGAAGCAGGCACGGGTGGGCCCGCGTGTGGGGACACCACGCTCGTGCTCATCGACCTGGGCCGTGGCAAGAAGCGCATGGCCGGCAGCATGCTGGCGCAGGTGCTGGGCCAGTTTGGTGACGAAACCCCCGACCTTGACGACGCCGGACAGCTCAAGGCGCTCGTGCAAGCCATCAACGCCCTGCGCGCACAGGGCCGCATCCTGGCCTATCACGACCGCAGCGACGGTGGCCTGTGGGCGGCGGTGTGCGAGATGGCTTTTGCCGGCAAGCTGGGTGTGAGCCTGAACGTCGACATCCTGGTGACTGAAAGCGACGGCATCAACGACAGCCGCGCGGAATACGGCGACGCCAAGAACTGGGCCGGGCAGGTTAGCGAACGCCGCAATGAACTGATGCTGCAGGCGCTGTTCAACGAAGAATTGGGTGTGGTGATCCAGGTGCCCACGGCAGCGCGCAACGAGGTGATGGCGCTGCTGCGCGAACATGGCCTGGCGCGCCACGCCCACTTCATCGGCAAGCCGAACGAGCGTGGTCTGGTGGAGGTGTGGCGCGACGCCAAGTGCCAATACAGCGTGCCACTGCACACGCTGCACCAGCAGTGGGACGGGGTGAGTTGGCGCATCAGCCGCTTGCGCGACAACCCGGCCTGCGCCGACGCCGAACACGCGGCCGCAGGCGACCCTGCAGACCCAGGGCTGCATCTGCATTTGAGCTTCGACGCCGCGCAGGACGTGGCTGCGCCCTTCATCCACAGCAAGCGCCCGGCCATCGCCATCCTGCGCGAGCAGGGCGTGAATTCGCACGTCGAGATGAGCTACGCCATGGCGCAAGCCGGCTTCGACACCTTCGACGTGCACATGAGCGACCTGCAGCAGGGCCGCGCGCGGCTCAGCCAGTTTCAGGGCTTGGTGGCGTGTGGCGGTTTCAGCTACGGCGACACGCTGGGCGCGGGCGAAGGCTGGGCGCGCAGCATCCTCTTCAACCCGGCACTGGCCGAAGCCTTCGCGGCCTTCTTCAACCGCAGCGACACCTTTGCACTGGGTGTCTGCAACGGCTGCCAGATGTTCGCCGCGCTTGCCGCCCTGATCCCGGGCGCGCAGGCCTGGCCCAAGTTCACGCGCAACCAGAGCGAGCAGTTCGAAGCGCGCCTCTCGCTTGTTGAAGTGCTGGACAGCCCCAGCCTCTTCTTCAAGGGCATGGCGGGCAGCAGGCTGCCGATTGCAGTGGCGCACGGTGAAGGTTTTGCCGACTTCAGCCAGCGCGGCGACGCCAAGACCGTGCAGCGCGCGATGCGCTACGTCGACCACCATGGTGCGGCGACCGAGGCCTACCCTTTCAACCCCAACGGCAGCCCCGACGGCCTGACGGCGGTGACCACTGCCGATGGCCGCTTCACCGCGTTGATGCCACACCCCGAGCGCGTTTTCCGCAACGTGCAAATGAGCTGGACGCCAGACCATGCGTCGGCCCGCAGTCCGTGGATGCGCATGTTCGGCAATGCGCGTGTCTGGCTGGGTTGAGTCACTTGAACTTTGAGATTCGGCCGCTTGACCATCGACAGGCGGCGGTGGCCGCTCAGATGCATGCGGTCATGCAACCGGCCTACGCGCAGGAAGCGGCGCTGCTGCAAATGCCCGATTTCCCGCCGCTGCAGACCACTGCGGCGGACCTGCAGCGCAGCATCGAGTTTCACCTTGGCGCCTTTGCAGGCCAGACGCTGCTGGGCGTGGTGACCGTGGGCCCGGACGATGAGCCCGACCAGCTCTGCATCGGCATGCTCGTGGTGCACCCATCAGCGCAGCGCCGGGGTATTGCCCGGGCTCTGATGCAGGACGCACTGCAGCGCGGCCAGGGCATGGTCTTCACCGTGGCCACTGCGGCGGCCAACGCACCGGCTTTGGCGCTGTATCGCGAACTGGGCTTCGCCGCCTATCGCCACGGCAGCATGGGCACCGAGCAGCTGGCGCTGGTCAAGCTGCGGCGGCCAATGCAAGGGCCAGCGCCAGGGCCAGGGCCAGTGCCGAGGGCGAGCCCGGCCTGAATCAGGCGGTTTGCGCCAAGACCGGGTTCTGTGGCAGGCCCTGCCGCAGCCCGGCCAGGATCTGATAGCTGCGCAGCCTGGCGGCGTGTTCATGCAGCGCGCCGGCCACGATCAATTCGTTGGCATCCGTGGCGGCGATGATTTGCGACAACTGCCGCGTCACCGTCGCCGGCCCGCCCACGGCCGACGCCGCCAGCATCTGCTGCACGCCGGCTTTCTCAGTCGCGCTCCACAGGCCGTCCATGCTCTGCACCGGCTTGGGCAACGGCCCGCGCTGGCCGCGCCGCATGCCCAGAAAGCGCTGCTGGATGGACGTGAAGTGGTAGGCCGCTTCCTCGTCGCTGTCGGCCGCTACCACCGTCACCGCCACCATGGCGTGCGGCTTGGGCCAGCGCGTGCTGGGCCTGTAGGTGGCGCGGTAGATTTCCAGGGCCTGCAGCAGCAGGTCGGGCGCGAAGTGCGAGGCAAACGCGAAAGGCAGCCCCAGGTGCGCCGCCAGTTGCGCGCTGTACAGGCTGCTGCCCAGCAGCCAGATGGGCACCTCGGTGCCCGTGCCGGGAATGGCGCGCACCACTTGCTCGGGTTCTGCATGGCCGAGGTAGGCCTGAAGCTCCATCACGTCCTGCGGGAAGCGGTCTTCACCGGCGCCGGCCAAGGTGCGGCGCAACGCGCGCATGGTGGGCTGGTCGGTGCCCGGTGCGCGGCCCAGGCCCAGGTCGATGCGGCCCGGGTACAGCGTGGCCAGGGTGCCAAACTGTTCGGCCACGACGAGCGGTGCGTGGTTGGGCAGCATGACGCCGCCGCTGCCGACGCGGATCGTTTTTGTGCCACCCGCGATGTGGCCAATCAGCACGGCGGTGGCGCTGCATGCCAGGCCGTCCATGTTGTGGTGTTCGGCCAGCCAGAAGCGTTTGTAGCCCCAGCTTTCAGCGTGCTGCGCCAGGCTCAGCGAATGGCGCAGCGCATCGGCGGCATCCTCGCCTTCGAGGATGGGCGCAAGGTCAATCACAGACAGATCAATCATCCACAGATGGTGCATCAAACAGCGCGTCAAGGCCGGCGAGGCGATACTTTGCCCCCATGAACACGCCCAGCATCCCCTTGACGGTCCGCCGCCTGCTGGTGGATCTGGACACGCCACTGCCACGGCACTGGTGCGGTGACGCCTTCCGCACGGCCTTCTTCAACGCGCTGTCGATGAGCTTTCCGGCCGGTGAACAACTCTTCATCGAGTCGATGCGCAAAGGTATGGCCGCGCTGCCCGAACCGCAGCGCGCCGCCTTCGACGCCGAGGTGCAAGGCTTCATCGGCCAAGAGGCCACGCACCGCCGCATCCACCAGCGTTTCAATGACCACCTGGTGCGCCAGGGCCTGGTCAACACCTGGGAAGGACGCATCCTGGCGCGACGGCCGCTGCTGGAATCGCTGGACGTGCGCAACTGGCTGGCCGTCACAGCGGCGACCGAACACCTGACCGCCGTTTTCGCCGAATACCTGCTGGCCCATCCGCATGCGCTGCGGGGCGCCGAAGCCCGGTTGCGCGACATGTGGCTTTGGCACAGCAGCGAAGAAAGTGAACACCGCAGCACGGCTTTTGATCTGTACCGCGCACTGGGTGGCGACGACGCGCGATGCCACCACGTTTTCAAGCTAGGCCTGCGCGCCTTTGCCTTCGACCTCGTGCGCCAGGTGCTCTCCAACCTGTGGCACGACGGCAGCTGGTGGCGGCTGGGCACCTGGGTGCAGGGCGCGCGCTTCCTGTTCGGGCGCGAAGGTTTCATCACCCGCAGCTGGCGACCCTGGCAGCTGTACCTGGCGCCCGGCTTTCATCCTTCACAAGGAGATGGAGCGCCTGCCGGGCGCTGGCTGGCGGCGCATGCGGACCTGGCGCCGCCGCTGCGCGCCGGGTTCTAGTTCGGGTCAGCTGCCGGCCAGCCGCACGAAGACGCGACCGCTTTCGATGCGCACCATGTGAACCGCCAGGTCTTGCGTCAGCGGCGCACACAGCGCGCGGCCGCTCTTGACATCGAAGCGGCCCTGGTGCAAGGGGCATTCGATGCTGCCGTCCTCTTCCACAAAGCCGCCGCAGAGGTCGGCCTTGCCGTGGGTGCAGGTGGCGTCGATGGCGAAGACTTCTGCGCCCAGCCGCACGAGTGCAATCTCGCGGCCGGCGGTGTGGGCGGGTGGCACTTTGACAACGTCGCCGTCGGGCACCTCTTCGGCAGCGGCCACGTCGAGCCATTCAGCGTCGTTCATATCGGGTCAATGATGGAATTGGGAATCAGGTCGTTGTCGAAGATCACCAGCCGCTCGGCAAAGCGCAGGCCTTCGGGTGTGGGCACCACGCGGTCCAGTGTGCGGCCCACGCTCAGGATTTCCGGCATGCCGCCCTGCGGCGTGCGAATCACCAGGTAGCTGGACTCGCAGCGCAGCAGGTCGCCTTCGCGGGCCAGCAGGCGCGGCAGGCCGACGATGTGGCGCTGCACATAGGGGTGGTGGAAGATGGTCTCGGCGGCGCCGTAGACACGGTCCTGCAGCATGCCGCGGCTTTCGAAGGACAGCGTGGCCAGCGGCAGGCCGCGGTCGAAGTTTTCGCGCGATTGCAGCTTGTAGACGCAGTCCTCAGCAAAGAAGCCGGGCCAACGCTGCAGGTCGCGCGCGTCGAGTGCGGCGGCGTAGTCGCTGTACAAACCGTGCAGCGCCAGCAGAGTGTCAACGTCTAACTTCACAGTTCCGTCCTCACAGCCCCATCACCTCACGCCAGTAGCGGTGCATGCCGCGGATCAGCGTCTCGGTCACCATGTGATCGGTGGCTTTCACCTCGCGGCCGTCCAGTTCGCTCAGCGTGCGCGCCTGGTCATTGGCGGCGAATGCTTGTTGCACGAATGCGATCACCTCGCCGTCGTCGGCCGACACAAAACCGGCGGGGCCGAAGAGGTTGGCCTGGCGCAGGCGGCGGCGCGTCATCGCTTCGTCGTCATCGGCAAAACCGAAGTGCGTCCAGACGAAGTCGAAGACCCCGGGCGCCACCGGCTGGATGTGGCGCGTGGACAGTGAGTTGACCTGCTGCTGGATGATGAGGCTCGGAAACAGCGTCATCATGACCACGCTCGGGCCGCCCCACCAGGTTTCGGGCACCACGTCGAGCAGGCGGTCGTCATGCAGTTGCATGCCGGCTTTGTAACTTGTCACGCCTTGCGTCACTGCGCCCGCACCGCCGTCGTTGCGCCGGCTCACCATGCAGGCATGGCGGTGCTTTGCGTCCATCACCATCTGGCTTTGCTGGTCGGCGCGCCAAAGCCCGAAAGTAACAAACCAGGTGTGCAGCAGGCCCGGGTGGTAGGGGTCCTTGATGTTCTCCTGCATCAGTTTCCAGTTGGCGGGGATACGCTGGCGGTTGTAGCCCAGCAGCTTGAGCGGCCGTTCATCTGAGAAGACCCGGTCGTAGTAGTGCAGCACCTCGGGGCCGAGGAAGTCTTCAAAGGTTTCGATATCGGCGTCGAAGCTGGCAAACACCGCGCCGCCACGGCGTGCCACTTTTAGCTGCGTCAAGCCGTGTTCGCTGAGCTTGAAGTCAGCCGGCATGCCGCCGTTGACGCGCCCGTTCTGCTTCACGCCGCGGCGGAAAGGCAGGCCGACGAGTTCGCCTTTCAGGTTGTAGTTCCACTGGTGGTACGGACACACGAACTCGGTTACGCGGCCATGGCGTTCGCGGCAGAAGGCCACGCCGCGGTGGGCGCAGCGGTTTTCAACAACGCGGATGTCCGCGCCGTCGCGCACCATGATCACGCTGCGTTCACCCACCACCGTGCGCTTGAAGTCGCCGGCTTCGGGCACTTCGCATTCCAGGCCGACGTAGCACCAGTGGCCACGGTAGAAAAAGCGGTCGAGCTCGCGGCGATAGATGCCGTCGTTGCTGTAAATCCAGCCTGGGGCCTGGCTGGTGGGGGCTTCTCCCCAGGTGGGGGACACGGCGATGGGAATGACGGCGCTCATGGGCCTGCACTTTATGCTGGCGCTGGCCGTTTGAGTCACCGTGCTTGCACCATGAAAAAAGCCGCGCTGGTGGGGCGCGGCTTGAGGGTCAGTAAAGCTGAGTCGCGCTTACTGCGCCTGCTCGATCCCGGCAATCGCCCAGGGCCGGCTGTCATCGTTCGGCTTGACCAGATGCCAGACTTCATTGAAGGCCGTTGGCGCAGCGCCTTTTTCTTCCACCGCGTCGCCATGGAAGCGAACGCTGACGACTTGGCGGTCGGCCTCGTTGGCCACGTCCAGCACGACGGCTTCGATCTTCACCACGTCGGTGACTTGCGCCGCCGGGCCCCGTTCTTGCAGGTCCAGGCGCAACGAGGCAAAGAGTTCCGGCGTCGTGAAGCGGCGCAGGTCGTCGAGGTCAGCCGTGTCGTTGGCCGCCTGCATGCGGATGAAGATCAACTTGGCGGTGCGGGTAAAGCCTTCACTGTCGAAGGCTGCGGGCACGAAAGCGCGGCTGACGGCCGCAGGGCCTGCAGCAACCAGTGGCTCGGCGGTCAGAGCGCCCGAGGCTGTCGACGCGTTGGATGCCTGGGGTGCCTGGGCCATGCCTGCGTCGAATGCAGTGCGCTCCGTGGTCGTGGCGGGCTGGGTGGCTTGAGGCCACGCCACTTGCGCGCCGCCCGATACCGACCCAGCCCCCGACCCTGCACCCGCCAGGGCGGGGGTGCGTGCCCCGGGCCCGAAGCGGCGCATCAGGAACATCACCAGCGCCACGGCAGCCACGCCCAAGAGCGCCATCATCAGGAAATTGCCGAAAGCTTCACCCATGCCCAGGTGGCTCATGAGGGCGGCGATGCCAAGACCTGCAGCCAGGCCGGCCAACGGGCCCATCCACGACCGCTTGGGCGCTGCAGCAGGTGCGGCGCCAGCAGTGGCCGGCGCGGTGCTGGGCGCAGCCTGTTGCGCAGGTGCTGCCGGTTTGCCGGGCGCCGCATCGGGCGCGGTGCGCGCAGGCATGTCGCGCTGCATGCCGGTGGACTTGCCACCGCCCAGCCGTTTGGCTTCGGAAACAGAAGGCACGGCCACGCTGACCAGTGCCACGACCAGGGTGCCGATGAGCCAGTTTTTCATCTTGTCTTGTCCTCAACAGTTTTCGAAAGCCCGCGTCGATGTCTTTTCGCGCACGACCAGTAGTGTGGGGCAAAGCCCGTTCAATACCAAGGTCTGCCGGAAGACCTTGGACCGCGTGGGTTCAGCGATTTCTGCAGGCGCTGCGGTTGACATTCACCCTTCAGCGAAACAGGTGGGGGCGTTGCGGCAAAGTGAAAGAGGTTGGCTCGCTCAGGCGCCCGCCAGGCGGCCGATCCATTCGTGGAGTGCCAGCCGGTTGGCCTCAAAGCCGTCACTGGTGGGCAGCCAGTCACCAACGCGCAGTGGCCCGCCAGCGGTCATGCCCAGCGGGGCAGGCACGATGCGCATCTTGGTGGGGGCGGCGCGCTCGAAGTTCAGCTTTGCGCGGGGCATGTGGTACGCATGCGTGACCAGTACGACCTGCTCAATGCCTTGCGCCTGCAGCAGCGCCACGGTGCGCACGGCGTTTTCGCGCGTGTCGCGCGATTCGCTTTCGGTCCAGCGCAGCGGGCGGCCGAATTCGCGGTCAGCGATGCGCGCG
>JAYSYB010000146.1:0-2096 GCA_043716775.1 Rubrivivax sp. | reverse complement strand
AAGAAACGGTGACCTGCGTCAAAGGCAGCGGCGACCACGGCATCCGGCACACCGTGCCCCTTGATGCCGAAGAAGCCCGCGCTGCACAGCGCTGCATCGATGCGCTGCGCCTGTTGCAATGCAGACCCGTCGCCCAGGTCGATCAGCGGCAGTCCCATCAGCCCGTCAGCCTGTCACGGCAGGACCTTCAAGTCCTTGACGAACTGCGTCGTGTAGGTCTTCTTCAAGTCCACCTTGGTCGGATCGACAAGCTTCATCGCCACCATCATGTCAAAGGTCTTCTTCATGCGTTCGTCGGTGACGATGCCGACCCCCATCCTGGCGGCGTCGCCGCCAAAGACCATGCCGCTTTCGTTGAGCAACTTGATGCCGACGGCAATGCGGTCGTCACCCATGTTGGGGTTGTCGCGTCTGATCAGTGCACTGCCGGGCGCCGCGTCGCCTTTGAGGAAACTCTTCCAGCCTTCCATGCTGGCCTTGACGAATGCGGCCACTGCAGCGGGCCGCTCCTTCACCGTCTTTTCCATGCAGACAATGGTGGTGGAGTACGGCGGCCAGCCGTGGTCCGACAGCAGGAAGACGCTGGGCTTGAACTTGGCTTCTTTCTCGATGGCGAAGGGCTCGCTGGACAGGTAGCCCTGCTGCACGACGTTCTTGTCGGCAATGAAGGGCTGGATGTTGAAGGTGTAGGGCCGCGCTTGCGACGCGTCGAGCTTATAGGTGGCCATCAGCCAGGGCCAGTAGGTGGTGTTGGCGGCGCTGCTGATGAGGATGGTCTTGCCTTTCAGGTCTTCCATCTTGTTGAGAACGCCGGGGTGGCCGATCAACACCTGCGGGTCTTTCTGAAACGCGGCCGCCACCGTGACGGCGTTGATGCCTTGCTCCCAGCCCTTGATGGTCTGCATGTCGTAGCCCATCACGCAGTCGGTCTGGCCGGCGGCCATCAGCTGCATGATGTTGACCTGCGGCCCGCCCATCTTGATGCTGACGTCCAACCCCGCCTTCTGGTACAGGCCCGTGGCCAGTGCCTGGTAGAAGCCGCCGTGTTCGGCCTGCGCATACCAATTGGTGGTGAAGCTGATTTTTTCCTGCGCCTGTGCGCCAAGGCTGCAAGCCAGGGCCAGCGCGGCCAGGGCTGCTGAGCGGGGGGTGACGAACATGGAGACTCCTCGATGACGAAATTAAAACAAGGTGCAAAGGTTGTGCCACCGGTGCGGTGCGGCAGGGTACCGCGGGGTACGGCGGGGTACGGTTCAGGGGCTTGCGATATCCCCGGTGTGGTGCAACCTGCCCCATGACTGCTCATTACGCTCGATCCAGTGCAGGTGGTGCAAGTCGGTGATGCCCTGAGCCCAGCTGCTGGCCAGCGAATCCAGGATGTCCGCGCCCTGCTCCGGCGTGGCCGACAAGGGGTCGCCAATGATGCCGCTGGGGCCGAAGTCGCGCGCCGTCCAGGCGCAGGCGGGGCGGCCGTCGATGGAGAGCACCTTGCTGGGGAATTCTGGTGCGTAGTTGACGACGGCGTGTTCCATGCGCACGGTGTGCGGCGCCAGCGCCATCAGGATCGCCGTTTCGGCATGGCCGGCGTGCATGGACAGGCGCTTTTCCTTCTCGCTCAGGTACTTGCCTGCTGCATTCGGCACCCGCCAGGTGAAGTGCGGCAGCACGACGTAGTCGCCATGGCGCAGCCGCAGTTCACGCGCTGCCATCTCCATCACCTGCGGCTGGCCGCCGTGGGCGTTGACGATCAAGAGCTTCTTGAACCCCATTCGGTACACCGACTCACCGATCTGCGTCACCGTGTCCAGCAGCGTCGTGCCTTCAATCGTGACGGTGCCGGGGAAGTGCAGGTGTTCGTCGCTCTTGCCGTAGCAGATGGGCGACAGCGCATAGGCCGGAATGTCAAGCGGCAGCCGCGCCAGCGCGTGGCCCATGACACCGGCGGCAATGATCGTGTCCACCGCGCAGGGCAGGTGCGGGCCGTGCTGTTCGGTGCTGCCGGCGGGCAGCACGATGACGGTGTTGGGCTTGTCGGGCAGGGCCGCAATCTGCGTCCAGCTCAAGTACGGCAGGTAGCGTTCGGGCGGGCAATAGCC
>JAYSYB010000145.1:0-6545 GCA_043716775.1 Rubrivivax sp. | reverse complement strand
GGTGCGCATCAGCGACGCGCGCATGAGCGGCACGCACTACGGCAGCTGCATCCTGCACGTCAGCCCCGAGGCTGCCGTGGGCGGCCCGCTGGCGCTGGTGCACAGCGGTGACATGATTGAACTTGACGTGGATGCACGCAGCATCCGCATGGACGTCAGCGACGAAGAACTGGCCCGCCGCCGCGCTGCGTGGACCGCACCCGTGCCCACCTACGGACGCGGCTGGATGCAGCTGTACCAGCAGCACGTGACGCAGGCACACGAAGGCTGTGATCTGGACTTTCTGCAAAGCGGCCCGTCCACGCCAGAGCCGGTCATCTACTGAAAGCGCCCAGCGATGAATCCCTTCCAACAGCTGCTAGCCGCGCGCGCCACGAAGGTGCCTGTCGGCACCTGGATCATGTCCGCCAGCCCGCTGGTCGCGGAAGCAATAGGCCACGCCGGCTTCGACTGGGCGGTGCTGGACATGGAGCACACGCCGCTGGACCTGATGGACCTGGTACACCTGCTGCAGGCCGTGGGCAACACAAAGCTGGTGCCGCTGGTGCGGGTGCCGTGGAACGACACCGTCAACGTCAAGCGCGTGCTGGACGCGGGCGCGCATTCGCTGCTGTTTCCTTTTATCCACAACCGCGATGAGGCGAAAAAGGCCGTGGCCGCCACGCGCTACCCGCCCGAGGGCGTGCGCGGCATGGCCGGCATGAGCCGTGCGTCGCGCTTTGGCACCGTGCCGGACTTCTTCAAGACCGCCAACGCCAACGTCTGCGCCGTGCTGCAACTGGAAACGCCAGAGTCCATCGCAAGGCTCGAAGAGATTGCCGCCGTGCCCGGCGTGGGCGGGCTCTTTGTCGGGCCGGGCGACCTGTCGGGCGCGATGGGCCACGTGGGCAACCTGACACACCCGGACGTTATGGCGCTGATGGCCGATGCGGCGCAACGCGCGCACCGGATCGGCATGCCCATCGGCACTGTGGGCGGCACGCCCGAGGTGGTGGCCAAGTACCGCGCCATTGGCTACGACTTCGTGGCCGTGGCGTCGGACCTGGGCCTCTTGATGCGCGCGGCACAAGCGGCGGCGCAGGCCCTGCGGGCCATCGACGGCGCAGTGGCTGCACCTGCAGCTAAGCCGCAAAGCGGCTACTGAATAGCGCAGACCATGGCCGCTGTTGACCTGCAAGGAGTAAGCAAGAACTACGACGGCAAGACGACCGTCATCCACGGCATCGATCTGCAAATTCGCCACGGCGAATTCGTCGTTTTCGTCGGCCCCAGCGGTTGCGGCAAGAGCACGCTGCTGCGCATGATTGCGGGGCTGGAACCCATCAGCGGCGGCCAGGTGCGCATCGACGGCCAGGTGGTCAACGACTTGCCGCCACGCAGCCGCGACATCGCGATGGTGTTTCAGGACTACGCGCTCTATCCGCACAAGACGCTGTTCGAGAACATGGCCTTTGGCTTGCGGCTGCGCAAGACGCCGGAGGCCGACATCCAGCGCCGCGTGATGGACGCTGCCCGGCTGCTGCGCATCGACCACATGCTGGACCGCCGGCCCGCAGCGCTCAGTGGCGGGCAACGCCAGCGCGTGGCGATCGGCCGCGCCATCGTGCGCGAACCCAAGGTCTTTCTCTTCGACGAACCGCTGTCCAACCTGGACGCGCAACTGCGCAACGAGATGCGCAGCGAAATCAAGCGCCTGCACCAGCGCCTGGGTGCGACCATCATCTACGTCACGCACGACCAGACCGAAGCCATGACGTTGGCCGACCGCATTGCCGTGCTGTCCGGCGGCCACACGATGCAGTACGACACGCCAGAGGCCATCTACAACCGGCCGGCTGCGCTATTCGTCGCGGGGTTCACCGGCGCGCCACCGATGAACCTGGCGGATTGCACGTTGGCTGGCGGACACGCTGATCTTGGCGACGCGCAGATCGTGCTGCCGGCAGCGCTGGCGCAGCGCGCCGCAAATGCGCCAGCGTTGACGCTCGGCATCCGCCCCGAGAACATCACCCTGGCCCCCACCAGCGCCGACGCACAACGCGTGCCCGCGCTGGTGTCGCTGCTGGAACCGCTGGGTGCAGAGACACTCGTCACGCTGCGCATCGGCTGCGCCGACATGGTGGCGCGTGCGCCCGCGTCGTTCAAGGCCAAACCCGGCACGCTGATCGACGTGTACCTGAGCCCCCAACACCTGCACCTGTTCGACGCCAAGAGCGGCGCCGCACTTTGAGGACAACGCCATGAGCCGTCGCTCAGTTCGTCGTTTTGCAATTGCGTCCGCAGTGGCCGCGCTGGCGACCGTGGGTCTGTGCCTCATTCCCTTGCAGGCCAGCGCGCAGACGAAATTGCGCGTCTTCTCCGGCGGCCAGAACCAGCGCCCCGACCTGATGCGCAAGCTCTTTGACCAGTACCAGAAGGCCAACCCCGGCGTCACGATCGACATCGAAACCGGCGGCGCCACCAGCGAGTTGCAGCGCCAGCATCTGAGCACCGTGCTCAACGCCAAGGACGCGGCGATCGACATCTACCTGATCGACATCGTCAACCCCGCGCAGTACTACGGCGCTGGCTGGCTGGAGCCGCTGAATGCCTATGTCGGCGACGCCGCAGTTGCTCTGAAGAATTACCTGCCGGTCTATGCCACCTCCAACGTGGTGGACGGCAAAGTGGCGGCGATGCCGGCCTTTGCCGACGCCATGTTCATGTACTACCGCAAGGACCTGCTGGCCAAACATGGCGTGGCAGAACCCAAGACCTGGGACGAACTGGCCGCTGCGGCCAAGAAAATCCAGCAAGCTGAGCGCGCACCTAACCTGCAAGGTCTGAGCATTCAGGGCGCGCCCATCGAAGGTGCGGTGTGCACCTTCCTGCTGCCGTACTGGAGCCAGGGCAAAGAGCTGCAGGACGCCGCCGGCAAGCTCACGCTGGACCGCGCCGCGGCAGCCAAGGGCCTGCAGCAGTGGCTGTCCATGGTGGACAACGGCGTCATCAAGAAGAACGTGGCCGAGGTGAAGACGCCCGACACGGTAAATGAATTCAAGGCCGGGCAGGTGGTGTTTGCCATCAACTGGTCCTGGGCTTGGGACCGCTTCAGTGACGACGCCGACTCCAAGGTCAAGGGCAAGGTCGGCGTGATGCCGTTGCCCGCGGTGACGGGTGGCAAAAGCGCCACCTGTGTGGGCGGCTGGCAGTGGGCGGTCAGCGCCTTCAGCAAGCACAAGGCCGACGCAGCGAGGCTCGTGCAGTTCATGAGCGCCGCGCCTGCAGCCAAATTCCTTGCTGCAGAAGGATCGCTGCTGCCCACCACGCTGGCGGTCTATGCCGATGCCGATGTGCTGAAGGCGGTGCCCTGGTTCAAGGACGCCGCCGCCGTGGTGGCGGCGGGCCGCAGCCGGCCACTGAGCCGCGACTACGGCCAGGTCAGCGACGTCATCCGCACCACCACCAGCGCGGTGCTGGCGCGGACGAAGACGCCCGATGAGGGCGTGGCCGAGATCGGCTCGCGCCTGGCGCGGGTCATGCGTTAGGGCGCGATCGTGACAACCACGGCACAGCCTGGCTGGTTGCATCGCTGGCTTGAGAGGTCACGAGACCCAAGCGAAAGAACGCTTGGCGTGCTGCTGCTGGCACCGGCTTTTCTGCTGCTGGCGCTGATCGTTGTCTACCCCATCGGCAAGCTGGTCTTCAACAGCTTCTTCGACCTGCGCCTGTCGGGCGGCAGCGGAGCCAGGTTCGTCGGCCTGGAGAACTACGCGCTGGTGCTGGCCGACGTGGACTTCTGGAACGCGACCAAGAACACCGTGCTCATCACGCTGATCACCGTGCCCGGCGCGCTGCTGGTGGGTCTGGGCCTGGCGCTGCTGGCCAATTTGCCCTTCAAACGCCAGTGGCCCGTGCGCCTGGCGCTGCTGCTGCCGTGGGCCTTGCCGCTGTCCTTTGCGGGGCTGATCTTTGCGTGGTTCTTCCACACGGAATACGGCGTGGTGAATGACGTGCTGCGCAGGCTGGGTGCGCCAGAACCCACCATGTGGCTGCTGCGCCCCCACTGGGCCTTTGCAGCCATCTGCGGCGCCATCATCTGGAAGACCAGTTCCTTCATGGCGCTGATCCTGCTGGCTGGGTTGCAGATGATTCCGAAGTCGCTGTACGAAGCGGCGGAAGTCGATGGCGCCAGCCGCTGGCAGCAGTTCTGCAACATCACCTTGCCGATGCTGATGCCCAGCATCATCGTGGCGCTGATCTTCCGCACCATCACCGCGCTGCAGACCTTTGACATCCCGTACACGATGACCAAGGGCGGCCCGGGCAACAGCACCGAAACGCTGGCGATGCTGATCCACAAGACCACCATCGACTACCTGGACGTGGGCTACGGCAGCACGCTGGCGGTGTGCATGTTCGTGATGTCGATGGTGATCACGGCGGTGTATTTACGGCGTGTGGGGCAGAACGCATGAAGATGATGGATCCCCGGTCGTTGCGTTTCATCGCGGCCGCCATAGTTGTGCTCAACGGCTTTTTTCCAGCGCTTTGGATCCTGCTCACGTCGCTGAAGACAGAAGCCGAACTGGTCGCCAAGCCGATCACGTACTGGCCGCACAACCCCACGCTGCACAACTACGTGCAGGCCTTCACCGACCAGCCGCTGCTGCGCTACCTCTACAACAGCGCGATGGTGGCGGTGGGCTCCACAGTGGTGTCGCTCTTCGTCGCTGCGCTGGCCGCTTACGCCATCGCCCGGCTCAACCTGAAGCGGCGGCAACTGATCCTGACGTGCATCGTGGCCAGCTCCATGTTCCCGCTGGTGACGCTCTTGGTGCCCATCTTCGAAACGATGCGCACGCTTGGCCTCCTCAACACCTACACCGCGCTGATCATTCCGTACACGGTGCTGAACCTGCCGGTGTGCACGCTGGTGCTGGTCAGCTTCTTCCAGAGCATCCCGAAGGACCTGGAGAACGCCGCGATGATCGACGGCTGCACGCGGCTGGGTGCGCTGTGGCGCGTGGTGCTGCCGTTGGCGGCTCCCGGGGTGTTCACCGCCGGTATTCTGGCGTTCGTGAATGCCTGGGACGAATTCCTGCTGGCGCTGTCGCTCAATTCAAGCGCCAGCATGCGCACGCTGCCGGTGGGCATCACGCTGTACCAGGGCGAGTTTTCCTTTCCGTGGCCGATCATCTCGGCCGCGCTGATCGTGGCCATCGTGCCGATTGCCGTGTTGATTGCGCTGTTCCAGGAACGGGTGGTCGGCGGCCTGACGCAAGGTGGACTCAAAGGTTGAAGACATGATTCGCTACGGACTCATCGGTTGCGGCAGCCTGGGCCGTGAACACATCGAGAACCTCTTTGCGCTTGGGGGCAAGGACGGCGAGGAGAGTGTCACGGCAATCGCCGACCCGCATGCACAAAGCCGCGACGCCGCGCTGGCGCTGTGCCGCGACAAGCCGCAGGTCTTTGAGCACCACGACGAGCTGCTGCAAAGCGGCCTGTGCGACGCCGTCGTCATCGCCACGCCCAACTTCACGCACGCGGAAGTGATGCGGTCGGCGCTGGCGACCGACCTGCACATCCTGGTCGAAAAGCCGCTCGTCACGCGCATGGAAGACGGCCTGGACCTCATGCGCCGTGCAAAGGGCCGCAAAGGCATCGTCTGGGTGGCGCAGGAATATCGCTACATGCCGCCGGTGGCCGAGATGATCCGCATTGCGCACGAAGGCGGGGTGGGGCGCATCCAGCAATTAAGCATCCGCGAACACCGTGAACCGTTCTACCCGAAGGTGGGCGACTGGAACCGCTTCAACGCCAACACCGGTGGCACGCTCGTCGAGAAGTGCTGCCACTACTTCAACCTGATGGACCACATCCTGGGCGAAGTGCCCGTCCGCGTCTTTGCCAGCGGCGGCCAGCGCGTCAACCACCATGACGAGCGCTATGGCGGAAAGCGCCCTGACATCCTGGACAGCGCTTACGTCGTTGTCGAATACCCAAGCGGCGCACGTGCCATGCTGGACCTGTGCATGTTTGCCGAGAACTCGGTGGACAACGAACACATCACGGTGGTTGGCGACGAAGGCAAGCTCGAGAGCCTGCTTCCAAGCCTGACGCTGCGCCATGGCCGGCGTGAAGACTGGGGCAAGCGCGAAGCCTGGGGCCAGCCTTCAGGCACCGGCAAGGGCGTGAACGTGCGGCGGGTGTGGGACACGAACATCAAGTACGCGGGCCATCACTTTGGCGCCAGCTACATCGAACACCAGCGCTTTGCGGCCGCCATTCGGGAAGGGCGGCCGGCGGAGATCGGCCTGGAAGAAGGGCTGCGTGCCGTGGCCACGGGCTTGGCGGCGCACAAGAGCATCGACGAAGGCCGCGTGGTGCGGCTGGATGAAGTGCTGCCGACGGGGTGGTGACTGTGTCATGAACGACTCTTTGAGCTATGCCACCTACCCATCGCTTCGAGACCGTGTCGTCTTCATCTCGGGCGGCAGCTCGGGCATTGGCGCGGAGCTGGTGCGCGCCTTTGCGCAGCAGGGTTCGCGCGTGGCGTTTTG
>JAYSYB010000144.1:0-2098 GCA_043716775.1 Rubrivivax sp. | reverse complement strand
TGCAAAACACCTGTGAACCTGCAGCCAGCGGCGCCATCACGCCGGCGATGAGGCCGTGGATGTGGAACAGCGGCATGATGTTCAGGCCGCAGTCGTTGGCCGTGAACTTGAGCGTGTCGCGGATGTTTTGCGCACTGGCGGCCAGATTGCGCTGCGACAGTGGCACGATCTTGGGCCGCGAGGTGGTGCCTGAGGTGTGCAGCACCATCGACACGTCGTCGGGCTGCGCGTAGCCGCCGCTGGCGGTGGCCGTGCCAGGCACCAGGTCAAGCTTGAACGCACCGGCGCCAGCATCCCGCTGCGGCAGCAGTTCGATGACGCGCAGGTTCAAGCGGCGCGCGACCTCGACCGCAGGCGAGTTGCTGCCGCGTTCGACGATCAGCGCCTTGGCGCCCAGGTCAGAGAGGTAGAACTCGAATTCGTCGGCGCGGTAGGCCGGGTTCAGCGGCGCGCTCGTCACGCCGCTGGCGCAGGCGATGAAGCAGCTGGCCATCTCGGGCCCGTTGGGCAGCACGATGGCCACGCGGTCGTTGCGGCCGATGCCAACGCCGTTGAGCGCCTCCAGGGTGGTGCTGATCAGCGAGCGCAGGGCGCCGAAGCTCAAGGCCTGGCGGCCAGGGGCCGACAAGGCGGGGGCAGCATCGGCGCCAGCGATCAGAAGATCTTTGAGAACTTGGTGCATGGCAGGCTGGCAATCATCC
This sequence comes from Rubrivivax sp., assembly GCA_043716775.1. GTDB lineage: Bacteria > Pseudomonadota > Gammaproteobacteria > Burkholderiales > Burkholderiaceae_C > Rubrivivax. The sequence continues at coordinate 1,397 of JAYSYB010000144.1, read as the reverse complement.
AAATAATTATCGTGACCCCTACCCAGGCGCGCAGGCGCTGGCGGGCGAAAGAGACACTAGGGAAAGCACCCGCCCGTTGGCGGGTGGCCGCGGCTCAGGTGCCCTTGGACACACTGATGGTCGGGAACCTGGCCGAGAAGTCCTTCGCCTTCACGGCGATCTTCACCGCCACCTGGCGTGCTACAGCCTTGTACGTAACGGCAATCTCGCCATCGGGGTCGGCCACCACGGTGGGCCTGCCGCTGTCGGCCTGCTCGCGGATGCTCATGTTCAGCGGCAGCGCACCCAAGTAATCCACCTTGTATTCGGTGGCCATCTTCTTGCCGCCGTCGGCGCCGAAGATGTGTTCGGTGTGGCCGCAATTGGGGCAGCAATAAACGGCCATGTTCTCGACGATGCCGAGAATCGGCACGCCGACCTTTTCAAACATCTTCAGGCCCTTCTTGGCGTCGAGCAGCGCAATATCCTGCGGCGTGGTGACGATGATGGCGCCCGTCAGCGGCACGCGCTGGCTGAGCGTGAGTGCAATGTCGCCAGTGCCGGGCGGCATGTCGATCAGCAGGTAGTCCAGCTCACGCCACTGCGTCTGGTGCAGCAACTGGTCGAGCGCCTGTGTGGCCATGGGGCCGCGCCAGATCATGGCTTGATCGGGTTCGATCATGAAGCCGATGCTCATGACCTGCACGCCGTAGTTTTCCAGCGGCTGTATGGTCTTGCCGTCTTCGCTTTCAGGGCGACCGGACAGGCCCATCATCATCGGTTGGCTGGGGCCGTAGATGTCGGCATCCAGGATGCCGACGCTGGCGCCTTCTGCGGCCAGCGCCAGCGCCAGGTTGACGGTGGTGGTGCTCTTGCCCACGCCGCCCTTGCCCGAGGCGACCGCGATCACGTTCTTCACCTTCGGCAGCAGTTGCACACCACGCTGCACGGCGTGCGTGGCTACGCGGGTCATGATTTCGACGCTGACATTGCTCACACCCGCCACGCTTCGTGCTGCAGCAATGAAAGCCTTGCGCAAGGCGGCGTGTTGGCTCTTGGCCGGGTAGCCCAGTTCGACCTGGAAGGCCACATCGCCGCCTTCGATGCGCAAGTTCTTCAGCGCCCGCGTGCTGACGAAGTCCTTGGCCGTATGGGGGTCGAGAACAGTCTTCAGCGCGTCGAGCAGCGCGCTTTCAGTCAAGGCTTGGGACATGCGCGGGGACTCCGGTGCGGTGCGGGGGCGATCAAGGGCGGGTGAGACTGACAAGGGCTGTCAAGGGCGGCGAAGTCTAGTGCAGCAACCGCTTGCAGCTATTCCAGCCGCCGCACACGCGGCATCCGGCGGGCACCTTCGATGTCCAGCACAAACGTGCCCATGACCGCCCGCCGCACGGTGGCCTTGGGGTCGCGCAGAAAGT
>JAYSYB010000143.1:0-6553 GCA_043716775.1 Rubrivivax sp. | reverse complement strand
GCAACCTGAACGCACGCAGCCTGGTCACGACGTTTACCGCGAGCGACTTCGGCCGCACCTTCACCAGCAACGGCGACGGCACCGACCATGGCTGGGGCAGCCACCACTTTGTACTGGGCGGCGCGGTGCGCGGCGGCGACTTGTACGGCCGCTTCCCGACGGTTGCGGTGAAAAACGCCAGCAACAACAACTTCGACGGCAGCCCCGATCAACTGGGCAATGGCGCCATGCTGCCGGGCACGGCGGTGGACCAGTTGGGTGCGACTTTGGGGCGGTGGTTTGGGCTGTCGGATACGCAGATTGCCGATGTGTTTCCGAATTTGGCTAACTTCAATGTGGGTGTGCGGAATTTGGGGTTTCTGAACGCTTGAGTGGTTTGCGGATCGCGGATCGCGGATAGAGGCGGCAAAGGCGGGCCCGGGCAGGCTTGAGCGCTTCGCTGTGGCGGCCTTCGCTGCGCTACGGCTCCCTTGCGGTGCTCAGTTTCTTGGCCCAGGCGCGGAACTCGCTGCGTTCGCTTCGCTCACTGCGCTCTAACAGCCGCGCCAAGTCAGATGTTTGATGCGCTTCGCGCGGCCATAAGACTTCCGCTCCTCAGCGCCACAGAGGCGCGCTCAATCCTGCCCGAGCCCGCCTTTGCTGAAACAGCAGTGGCGGCTCGCGGAAAACCACTGCGGCTGGCCTGAGCGGCGGGCGGTGCCCGGCAGGGCCCCACTGAAGATCAGACATATTGAAAATCCTGCACCAAATACGGGAAAATCAAGCCATGATCGATCGCCCCGCCTTCGAATCGGCTGTCCGCACAGCACTCACCCGCAGCCCGGCCGTCGCGCTTGTCGGCCCGCGCCAAGTCGGGAAAACAACGCTGGCCCGCCGGCTGCTGGGAGCCGATTCAGCCCAGTGGTTCGACCTTGAAGACCCGCAGGTTGAAGCGCAACTGTCTGAACCGCTGACTGCCCTGAAGGACCTGCGCGGCCTGATCGTCATCGACGAAGTGCAGCATGCACCCGACTTCTTCAAGGTGCTGCGTGTGTTGATCGACCGCGAAGACACGAACCCCGCCAACCCGACGCGTTTCCTGCTGCTCGGCAGTGCATCACCCGCGCTGCTGCGGCAGTCCAGTGAATCGCTGGCAGGGCGCATCGAGATCATCGAAGCCGGTGGGTTCACGATCGATGAAACCGGCCCTGAACAGGCAGCAACGCTGTGGTGGCGCGGCGGCTTCCCGCGGTCCTTCACCGCACCGTCTGATGCTGACAGCCGTGCTTGGCGGCGCGAATTCATCCGCACCACGGTTGAACGCGACTTACCGCAACTGGGTATGAATGTGCCCGCGCCGGCCATTTATCGCTTCTGGTCGATGCTGGCGCACTTTCATGGCCAGGTGTGGAACGCGGCTGACCCCGCGCGTTCGCTGGGTGTCAATGAGAGCACCGTGCGGCGCTACCTGGACTGGCTGACACAGGCTCTTCTTGTGCGGCAATTGCAGCCCTGGTTTGCCAACCTCGGCAAGCGCCAGGTCAAGGCGCCGAAGATTTACCTGCGCGACACCGGTTTGCTGCATGAATTGCTGGGCGTCGCCAACCCACATGCGCTGCACCTGCATCCGAAAAGCGGCGCTTCTTGGGAAGGCTTTGCGCTCGACCAGGTGCTGCGCATCGCGCGGCCCGACGAGGCGTACTTCTGGGCCACCCATGCCGGCGCTGAACTCGATCTGCTGATGTTCAAGGACGGTCGCCGTGTGGGCGTGGAATTCAAGCGTGCCGATGCGCCGACGTTGACGCCGTCGATGCGCATCGCCATGCAGGACCTGGCGCTTGACGCGCTGTACGTCGTCTATCCAGGCACGCGCCGCTACACGCTGGCAGCGCGTGTGGAAACCGTGCCGCTCGGATCATTGCTGGCCGTGCCCCCCAAGTAGCATCCCAGCCATGACGCGTGCCGATCTCATGGGCCTGTTGCTGGCCTTCATCGCCCGCCTGATCACGGGTGCGCAAGGCCACTGGAAGGGGTGCCCGCCCAAGGCCGAGCAGCGTATTTACTTCGCCAACCACCAGAGCCACCTCGACTGGGTGCTGATCTGGGCTGCGCTGCCGCGCGAACTGCGCGCGCGCACGAGGCCGATTGCGGCGCGCGACTACTGGACGTCTTCGCCTTTCAAGCAGTGGCTGACCTCGGCAGTGTTCAACGCGGTGTATGTCAGTCGCACGCGGGTGGACGACCAGGACCCGCTGGAGCCGATGGTTGATGCGCTCAAGGCGGGCGATTCGCTCGTCATCTTTCCCGAAGGCACACGCAGCAACAAGGAAGAACCGCAGCCCTTCAAGAGCGGTCTCTTTCACCTGGCCGAACGGTTCCCGGCGGTGCAGCTGATCCCGGCCTGGATCGACAACGTGCAGCGTGTCATGCCCAAGGGCGAAGTGGTGCCGGTGCCCATCCTGTGCACGGTGACTTTCGGCGCGCCGCTGCAGTTGCTGGAGGGTGAGGACAAGCGCAACTTCCTGGGCCGTGCCCGCGCTGCCGTGCTTGCCGTGCGGCCGGGCCGCGCATGAACATCGACCTGCACGCGCTGCGCAGCCTGTCCGTCAACGGACAGGTTGCGCTGCTCTTCGTCATTCTCTTCGGCAAGCTGCTGCTGGTGTCGGCGGCGATCCTGGCCTACACGCTAAACGACACCAGTGAAAGGCGACGCGAACGCAACGCGCGCATGCTGCGCGACCTGCGCGCGGTGTGGATTGGCGCGGTGGTGTTCTGGCTGGCGTGGATCTCGGGGCCGGTGGGCGCGACCATCACCTTTGGTGTCTTCTCTTTCCTGGCCTTGCGCGAATTCATCACGCTTGTGCGCACGCGGCGCGGCGACCACCGCAGCCTGCTGCTGGCCTTCTTTGTGGCGCTGCCGCTGCAGTATCTGCTGGTGGGTTTGCGCACTTTTGATCTCTTCACGGTCTTCGTGCCGGTCTATGTATTTTTGGCGATTTCTGTGGTCAGCGCGCTGGCCGGCGACCCTGAACGTTTTCTTGAACGAAACGCCAAGATCCAGTGGGGCATCACGGTGTGTGTCTATGGCCTGAGCCACGCGCCCGCGCTCTTGCTGCTGAACCTGCCGGGCTACACCGGCCGCGGTGCCTTCCTGCTCTTCCTGCTGGTGATGGTGACGGCCACCGCGCAGATCGTGCAGGAGCTGGCCAGTCGCAAACTGCGCCGTCGGCCGATGGTGCGGCAGATCGACCGCAGCTTTTCCTTCCGCGCCTGGGCATTGGGCGTGCTGGCTGCCGCGCTGATGGGCGCGGCCCTTTTCTGGATCACGCCGGTGGACCCGCTGCGCGCTGCCGCGCTGTCCGCACTGGCCGGCGGCTGCGGCAACCTGGGTGAACTGGTGATGCGCGCGCTCAAGAAGGACGCCGGTGTGCGTTACTGGGGCAACCGCAGTTCCGTCACTGGCGCTGTGGGGCTGCTGGACCGCGTGGCGCCGCTGTGTTTTGCTGCGCCCGTGTTCTTCCACGCCGTACGTTGGTACTTCGTATGAAGCTTAGGCATCCATGCTGATTCTGGGCATCGACCCCGGCCTGCAGCGCACCGGCTTTGGCGTTATCGACGCCCAAGGCCAACGCCTGAGTTATGTGGCCAGCGGCACCATCAGCACGCTGGAAGCGCCGCGTGGTGACCTGCCGCTGCGGCTGAAGATCATCTTCGAAGGTGTGCAGGAAGTGGTGCAGCGCTACCGCCCCGACTGCGCCTGCGCCGAGATCGTGTTTGTCAACGTCAACCCGCAAAGCACGCTGCTCTTGGGCCAGGCGCGCGGTGCCGCACTGGCGGCGCTGGTCTCGGGCGGCCTGACGGTGGCCGAATACACCGCGCTGCAGATGAAGAAGGCCATCGTCGGCCATGGTCTGGCCACCAAGGCGCAGGTGCAGGAGATGGTCAAGCGCTTGCTGAAGCTGCCTGCGCTGCCAGGCAAGGACGCGGCTGATGCGCTGGGGCTGGCGATTTCGCATGCCCATGCGGGGGCGTCAATGGCGGCGTTGGCGCAGGTTTCACCCCTGCAGCGTCGCCAGCATGCGCAGTACCGCAAGGGGCGCACGTATTGAAACTTTCACCAGGAGCTTGTTCATGAATTCAGCCGTTACCTCGGCCGTTCGCACCCGTTGGATCGACATCGCACCGGGCTTCGCTGGCTACCTGGCGTTGCCGCCCGGTGGCACGGGGCCTGGCCTGGTGCTGTGGCAGGAGATCTTCGGCGTCAACGAACACATCCGCACGGTGGCCGAGCAATACGCGCTGGACGGCTTTGTGGTGCTGACGCCCGACACCTTTTGGCGTCAGGCGCCGCGGGTCGAACTGGGCTATGAAGGTGCGGACCGCGACCAGGCGATGGTGCTGATGAAGGGCTACGCGGCAGCGGATGCGCTTGCCGATATCGGCGTTGCCGTTGCGGCCCTGCGCGCGTGCGCAGAAGTGACTGGCCGCGTGGGCACCTTTGGCTACTGCATGGGCGGCCGGCTGGCCTACCTGGCCGCAGCCACGGCGGGGGTGGATGCAGCGGTGGCGTTTTACGGTGGTGGCATCCACACCCAATTGGACCGCGCCGCAGCCATCACCTGCCCGGTGCAATTCCACTACGCCGAGCATGACGACAACATCCCGCTGGACGCCGTGGAGCGCGTACGCGCCGCCGTGGCGGGCAAGGGCGCCGAAGTCCACATCTACCCCGGCGCCCACCACGGTTTCAACTGCTGGGCGCGGGCCAGCTACCACGCCCCCAGCGCGGCACTGGCCCATGGCAGGGCACTGGCATTTCTGGCGGCCCGGCTCTTTGGCAACGGCAAGGCCTGAAAAAGAAACCCCGGCAAACCGCAAGGCCTGCCAGGGAGAAGTGCTTTCGCAGTGCGAGACGCAGGAGGATCGGTGTCGCGGTTTCGTCAAGCGCGCGGGCTGGTCACTTGCGCAATCAGCGAAGCGGGTGCATCGGAGGTGGCCAGGTGGTCCACAGCCAGCAGCATCGCCAGTGTCAGCACCACAGCCATGGCGCCTGAGGCGATGCGGCTTTGTGCCGAGGTGTTGAAGGCAGCTTGTGCGACGGTGTTCATGGTGGGCTCCGGGGCGTGTGGGTAAGGTGGTGTTTGGGGGCAGTGCGATGCCGTGAATGTAGGCAGCGCGCCCACCCGCCGCAGCCCCGTTGCGACGGCTTGCAGGCCAAGGCCGACAAGACGCCGCCAGCCGCGATGGATGGCGCGCCACACCGGTCGCAGGCCTGCGCACCCGCTGCTGACGCGTTGCACCCATTGCGCCCGCTGCCCGCTGTTGCGCGGCCCCCGAAATGCGGTGCCATGCAGGCTTTGTTCAGGGCCACGACTGTGGCAATCTTGTGACCTACTGGAAGCGCAGTCCCCCCTTGAAAGAAGGAGCCCTGGATGAGCAACGACAGCAGCTTGGTTTGTGCCAATGTCCCCGCCCCGGACCCTGCCATCAGTGGCGGCAGCTTGCCGATTGCGCGCATGCGGGCCTTGTACAAGCTGATTGACGTGGAAAAGCGCCTGGACAAGTTGCCGTCGCACGACCACGACCAACTGCGCGCCACGTACCAGCGCATGCTGGACAAGGGCGCTGACCGCTTCCAGGTCAAGCCTGGCGGCCTGCCCGCCATGGAACACCTGTACGACGAACTGCCCAACTTCACGGCCGTTCTCGACGACGTCAAACGGCAGCTTGCGCTTTGCCAGGACAGCCGCGACGCGCTGGAGATCACGCCCATGCTGCTGCTGGGCCCGCCCGGCATCGGCAAGACCCACTTTGCGCGGGAAGTCTCGCAGCTGCTGGGCACGGGCCTGGGGTTCATCAGCATGAGCAGCCTGACCGCAGGCTGGGTGCTCAGCGGCGCGTCTTCACAGTGGAAGGGCGCGCGCCCCGGCAAGGTCTTCGAGACGCTGGTGGACGGTGCCTACGCCAACCCGGTGATGGTGGTGGATGAGATCGACAAAGCGCGGTCTGAGCACGCCTATGACCCACTGGGTGCGCTGTACAGCCTGCTGGAAATCGACACCGCCGGCGCCTTCACGGATGAGTTTGCCGAAGTCGCCATCGACGCCAGCCAGGTCATCTGGTTGGCCACTGCCAATGACGAACGTGCCATCCCTGACCCCATCCTGAACCGCATGAACGTCTTCGAGATCGAAGCGCCCGATGCGGATGCCGCGCGCGCCATTGCGCTGCGCCTCTATCAGCAGCTGCGCGCCCAGCACGGCTGGGGCCAGCGCTTTGAAGAAATGCCCGGCAACGCCGTGCTGGAACGTCTGTCCAGCATGGCCCCGCGCGAAATGCGCCGCGCTTGGATGACCGGCTTTGGCAACGCGCGCCTTGCCGGGCACGGCGCGGTGGAACTGGCAGACCTGCCGGAAAGCGCGGCGCGGCGGTCGCCGATCGGCTTCGTGCAGTAGCGTCCGCTGCGGGTGGGGCCGGGACGATCCAGCTGATCGAGCAGAACGTCAATGCCTCTCTGGCGCAGTTGACGCGGCGTGACATCTGCATCAAGCCAGATACGAGCACCCTCATTGCC
>JAYSYB010000142.1:0-2103 GCA_043716775.1 Rubrivivax sp. | reverse complement strand
ATGTCGAGCGAGATCCCGCCGCAGGCCGCCGCCTTGCGACTCGAGCTCGAATTCGCCCTCGCCGACCTGCACCCGCAGCTGGCCTGGCAGGTGCTGGCGGACAACACCGAAAAGCTGCTCAAGCCCAGTCAGCCTTTCGGTGACTTCATGCTTGCGCAAGCCGTGCCCGCCATATTCTGGAAGTCGCAGCCGCTGGACGAGTTGGAACGCTGGATCCATGCGCATGTGCCCCCTGAGCTGGCCCCGAACATCGGTCGGGGTATGGAAGCGGCGCGCTTCAAGCTGAGCGAGAAAGCTGCGCTGACGCAGGCTGCCGACGGTTTCATCGAGTCGCGCTCGCGCGAGCCGTTGTAGGCATTTCCAACGATGTCGCAGCGCGTGCCTTCAGTGGCGAACTCGTTTGGTGCAGCCGCGCCAAAGCCCGCGAGCGGTGTCATTTGGCGGGCGTCGCACCAGACGCGGCTCTTGTCGCAACCGCGCTGTTGCATGGATCGTGAAGGAGGTAGGGGCAGTTGTCACCTACCCATCAGAAAGTACGCGCCTGTCGCCGTGCAAACGCGCGGTGCTGGCGACATGTTGAATACATTTTCAAAGGAGCACACGATGAGTTTCGACCTGGGCAGCTTGCTGTCTCAATTCATGGGCGGCGGTACGACCGCCAACACGACGGATCAGTTCGACAAGGTGGCGCAAAGCGCACCCCCTGACCTCCTCAGTCAGGGACTGTCAGCCATGTTCCATTCGGACCAGACGCCGCCTTTTGGCCAGATGGCCGCTCAGTTGTTCGGCCAGTCCAACCCCACCCAGCAGGCAGGCATGCTCAATCAGATTCTGGGCAGCATGGGGCCGGGTGTGCTCGCGTCGCTGGTCAACGGCGCACAGGGCGGCGGTCTGGGCGCGATTCTTGGGCAGTTGACCCATGGTGGCGCGGCGCCGGCAAACATCACACCCGATCAGGCCTCGAAGCTGACGCCCGAGCAGGTTCAGGTCATCGCCAGCCACGCGGAACAGCACAACCCCGGCATCGTTGATCAGATAAGCGGGTTTTACGCCCAGCACGCCGGGCTGATCAAGACGCTGGGTGGTGCCGCGTTGACGATCGCCCTGACCAAGATGGCCGAGCGGCACCAGGCATGAGCATCCTCCAGCCGGACTCTCCATCACCAACCCACAGGACCAAGCCATGAAGTTTTCCATCAAGTCCGTTTTTCTGGCCACCAGCCTGCTCGTATCGGGCGCAGTGCTTGCGCAAGCACCTGCGGCCGCCCCAAGCGGCTCGACCGGCCTTTGCAAGGACGGTTCGTACACCTCCAACGAGACGAAGAAAGGCGCGTGCGCCGGCCACCAGGGCGTGAAGGACTGGTTTGCCGGGGCGGCAACTGCCGCGGCCCCCGTCAAGGCCGTGGCACCCGCATCGGCATCGGCGTCAGTGCCCGCTGCGGCGCCTGTGCCCGCAAAGACTGCGCCTGCAGCCACGAAGGCTGCCACAGCTGCCCCGTCGACGGCGCCGGCTGCCGGCGGTGGCCCGGGCCAGGTCTGGGTCAACACCGAGACGAAGGTCTACCACTGCGCGGGGACCAAGTATTACGGCAAGACCAAGCAAGGCGAGTACATGACGCAGGCGGCCGCAAAGGCGGCGGGCCATCACGCTGACCATGGGAAGGCGTGTGCGTCCTGACGAGCAAGTGGTGGGGCCTTGAGGGGTGCTGCCTCGCGTCAGTTCGTCCTGGGCGATGTCCAGCACTGGTGGCGTCCACCGGGTCGCGGTCGACGTCGCTCGCGATTCTCGTCTCGCCCAGCTTTGATGACAGGAGGACAGCAATGCAGCTTGCAATGATCGGTCTCGGGCGCATGGGCGCCAGCATGGTGCGGCGCCTGATCGCCAAAGGCCACGACTGCGTTGTCCACGACGTGCAGCCGGCGGCGGTGGCGGCGCTGGAGAAAGAGGGCGCGATTGGCGCTGCAACGCTTGCCGACATGGTCGCGAAGACGGCGCCGCCACGCGCGATCTGGCTGATGGTGCCGGCGGCGGTTGTCGACCAGACGCTTGAGCAGTTGATGCCGTTTCTCGAAAGGGGCGACATCGTCATCGACGGAGGCAAT
>JAYSYB010000141.1:0-19834 GCA_043716775.1 Rubrivivax sp. | reverse complement strand
CAAGCGCCAACCAGCCGGCGCCGCGCAGCCCCTTCACGCTGCCGCCCCATCGCGCCCGATGCGTGGGTCCAGCCAACCCTGCACGATGTCGGCAGCCACGCTGCTGACAATGACCATCGCGACGATGAGGCAGAACGCACCCAGCAGCACCGGGTGGTCGCGGTTCAGGATCGCCGACGACAGCAACCGGCCCAGACCCGGCCAAGCGAACAGCGTCTCCACCAGCACCGCGCCCGTGAACAGCATGCCGAGCCGGTTCAGCGCCACCACCGCCAACTGCGGGCTGACGTTGCGCGCCACATGGCCCCAGACGATGGTGCGCTCGGCAATGCCGCGTGCGCGCGCCGCGCGCACATAACCCTGGTCCATTTCGAGCGTGGCTTTGGCATGCGTGACGGTGACGAAGAAGGCCATGTGCTGCAGCGCCAGTGTGGTCACGGGCAACACGGCGTGCCAGGCCATGTCCAGCGCCACCGCGCTGGCGCTTGCACCGATCATGCGCGGGTCGCTCAAGCCCGAAACCGGAAACCAGCGCAGCTCCAGGCCGGCGCCGAGCATCAGCAACTGGCCCACCCAGAACACTGGCAGCGCGTAGACAGCGGTGGTGGCCGCTGCAACGAAGCTGCCGCCGCGCGGGTGGGCCGCCGCCCACAAGCCCAGCGCGCGGCCGGCAACGAGCGCGATCAGCAAAGCGCTCAGCATCAGCAGCAACGTCGGCACCATGCGCTCTGCCATCAGCGCGGCGACCGGGCGCCGGAAGTGGTACGACAGGCCCCAGTCGCCCTGCACCATGCGGGCGACGAAGGACACGAACTGCTCGGGGGCGGGGCGGTCAAGCGCAAAGCTGCGCGTCACGGCGGCCTGCGTTTCGCGGCTGGCGAAGTCACCGGCCAGCGCGGCCGCCGGACCACCCGGCGCCGATTGCACCAGTGCGAACAGCAGGGCCTGGATCGCCAGCCACGCCAGCAGGCCCGTGGCCAGTGCGCGCAGCACCTTGGCCAGCGCGCTCATCGCATCAAAACGCGTTCAGGGTCGCAGCCAGGCACGTTCGGCAACCTGCCCCGACCAGGGCTGCCAGCCCTGCGAGCGCGAGCGCCACGCGGTCACCACGACGGTCTCGGTCAGCCACCAGTAGGGCAGTTCGTCAGCAATGATCTTCTGCAGCGAGGCGTACTGGCGCACGCGCTCGTCGAGGTTGTCGGTTTCGGCAGCCAGCGCAAAGAGGCGATCCACTTCGGGGTTGCGGTAGGCAGCAGCGTTGGAGAAGGGCACGCTGCCGATGTTGCTGGACACGTACATGCGGCGCACGCCCGAGTCGGGGTCGGCGCCGTTGCAGTAGGAGATGATGTTCAGGTCGAAGGCACGCTGCGCGAACACCGCTTCGACGAAGGCGGCGCGGTCCAGCGGCTTCTGCACGACCTTGATGCCGACCTTGGCCAGGTTCTGACGCAGCACCTCGCCGCTGCGGTTGAAAGTGGGGAAGTGCAGCAGATCCAGGCTGAACCTCACGCCATCGGCGCCGGGCGGAAGCCCCGCCGCATCCAGCAATTCGGCCGCGCGCTGCACGCTGTGCGTGTAGCGCGAAAGCAGGCCCGGCGCATGGGCCCAGGCCAGGCCCGATGAGATCGGCGCGCTGGACACCTTGCCCAGGCCGAACTGCACGTCACGCAGGAGCTGCTCGCGGTCGACTGCATGCGCGATGGCCTGGCGCACGCGCAAGTCAGACAACGGCTTGCGGTCGAGGTTGAAGCCCAGTGTGTTGATGCAGTTGCCACCGCCGGTGCCGAACGCGGTCTGCGCCAGCGTCAGGTCGCCCTTGGCGCGCAGCCGCTCGACATCGGGCGCACTGACGAGCGGCAGGTAGTCGGCCTCGCCGGCCAGCAGTGCCACGGTCTGCGCGTTGTTGTCGGGCACGATGCGAAACACCAGCCGGTCCAGGTAGGGCAGGCCGGCCTTGAAGTAGGCCGGGTTGCGCACCAACACGATCTGCTGGTCGGTGCGGTACGAATCGAACTTGAAGGGACCGGTGCCCACAGGCTTGAGGTTCACCGGGTTGGTCAGCGGATCGGTGCCCTGGTAGAGGTGCTTGGGAAGGATCGGTGCTTCAGTGACGTTGAGCAACTGCAGCAGCGCGCCGTAAGGCTTGCGCAGCCTGAACACCACGGTGTCGGGCGAGGGTGCTTCGATCGCCGCAAGCACCGCGCCGATGCCGGCCTTGGTGCGCGCGTGGTGCTTCAGCAGCAACTCTTCAAAGGTGAACTTGACATCGGCCGACGTGAAGGGCATGCCGTCGTGCCACTGCACGTTGTGCGCGAGCTGGAAGGTGTAGACGGTGCCGCGCTCGCTCACCGTCCAGCGCTGCGCCAGGTCGGGTTGGGGCTTCAGGTCACGATCAAATTCAACCAGCGCGTTGTAGAGCGAATCGGCCACCGCATGCACATGCGAGCCGGTGGAAATGGCGGGGTTCAGGTGGCCAGGGTCCGCCTGCACGACGATGACGGCCACGCCGCCCCGCACCGGGGTCTGCGCGGCGGCGCCGCCGCAAAGGGCTGCCAGCAGCATAAGAAAGGCCAGAGCGCGCATCGACAGGGAAGCTCCGCGTTCGCGTGCTGGCGTGCGATCAGCCTTGCGCCGGCTCGCCGTGGCGCTGACGCCGGCGCAAGCGCAAGCGCAAGGCACCCGTGCCGGCGATGAATAGCGCCGCCAGCGCCACGCCCAAGGGCGCCGCCACCGAGCTCAACGACACCGCAGCCTGGCGGTACCAGGGCAACACCACCGGCACCGTGACTTCCACCGGCGTGGGGTCGTTGTCGCCCACCGACACCAGCAGTCTGTGCAGGCCCGGGCTGTCGGGTGCGACGACGTTGATGGTGAAGTCGCCGTTGCCGTCGATGCGCGTGCTGCCCACCACCTGGCGCGTGGACACCCACTTCAGCGTGACGGCGCGGTCGCCGCCTTCAAAGCCATAGCCATAACCCCGTATCGCCACGGTGGCGCCGGGTTGCGGCACATCGTCACAGGCGACTTGGCCACAAGCCAGCGCGGCGTTGGCCAAGAGCAGGGCGGCAACCGCAGCCACGACCTTGAGGGATGGTTTCATGCTGACTCCTAGGGATTGAAGGTCGGGTCACTGAACTTGCCTTCGAGCACGTATTGCATGTCGCGGAAATAGCCCTTGTTGCCTTCCGGACAGCCCTTTGGGTCGAAGCACATGAAGTAGCCGCGGATGGTGCCTTCGCCGGTCAGCTTCTCGTAGCGGCCGGTGCCGCCCACGATCTTGAAGTTGCCGCTGAACACCGTCTCTTCGCCAGTGCGGCGGCTGGAATCGGCCTGGAAGCTGATGTTCACGCGCGGGCGGGATGCGTCGGCCACCTCGTCCTTCGTCGGCCCCGGCCCGAGCTTGCACACGGTGAGCTGGATCGTGCCACTCATCTTGCCGTCGCGCACGGAGAAACGGAACGGGTGCGATCGCGTCGAGGCCGGCGAGCGGCTGCCCGGGATGAGCGAGTTGTAGGTCGGCAGGTTGGACGAGATGTTGTTCATGGGCGCGTTGCCCGAACACGGAATGGCGCGGTAGAGGAATTCGCCGCTGCTCTTGCCGTCCCAGGGAGCGACGTCGGCGTTGTTCGGCCAGTCGGGCGTGTGGACCATTGCCGCCAGGCCGAAGCTGCCGTCGACCGCGCTCGCGGGCAGCGGCATCCAGGCCAGTGCCACCATGGCGGCGGCGCTTGCGACGCGCAAGATCGTCACCGCGAGGATTCGACTGCAGGTGCTGCGACGGCGCATCAGTCAGCCCCCCCGCGCCTCGAGCGCCACCAGCCTGTCGGCCACGGCTTCGACGGCCCGCAGCCCGGCGCTGCCACCGGCAAAGTCGGCCGGCGCCTGCGCCGCCAGTTCGGCCGCGACGAAGCGCTCTTCAAACGGCACCACGCCGATGAGCGGCATGCCGTGCTGCTTGCAGTAGGTTTCGATCGCCTCGCGGTCGGCGTCGTTGCGCACCTTGTTGGCCACCGCATAGACATGCGGGATCTTCAGTTCGTTGGCCAGCGAGAAAGTGCGCGACGCCGCCTCGAGCGAACGGTAGTACGGCTCGGCCACGATCAGCATCGCTTCGACATTGCGCGCGGTGCCGCGCTTCAGGTGTTCGAGCCCGGCTTCCATGTCGGTGATGGTGTGTTCGCCGGCATCGCTCATCTCGGCGATCAGCCCGCGCACCGCACGGTGCGACGCGCACATGCAGCCGCTGCCGGCGCTGCCGTCGGCGGGCTTGCCCATCACGATGAGCTTCACGCCGTCAGGTGCCGACGCGGCGTATTCGCCGAGCACACGGCTGCGCTCCATCGTCAAGCGCAAGGTCTGGCCCGTGGGCCCAGTGACGTTTTCGACCAGCGACGACGGGATCGAGCGGATCTGGTCGGCGTCGGCGCGCGACATGCCGAGCGTGAGCGCCAGGTTGGGATTCGGGTCACCGTCGATGGCCAGCACGCGGTGCTGGCGCTGCGCCAGCACGCGGGCCAAGGTGCCCGCCAGTGTGGTCTTGCCCGAACCGCCTTTGCCTACCATCGCAATCTTCATGATCGGCTCTCCTGCGGGTTTGTTGCTGCCGAATTCAGTATAGGAATCGCCCGTGCAGTCAAGCGTCGGCAAAACCCTCGCCGCAGCGCGCGCAAATCGCCGATCATGGGTGCATGGACAGGCCAGTCACTTCACGCGGTATGCGCATCGGCGAACTTGCAAAGCAACTTTGCACCACCACCAAGACCTTGCGTTTCTATGAAGAGATCGGCCTGCTCGGGCCGGCCGGGCGCAGCGAGTCGGCGTACCGGCTGTACGACGACGAGGCGGTGGTCACCGCGCGGCTCGTCATCGGCCTGCGCCACCTGGAGCTGACAATTTCCGAGCTGCAAGTGCTGCTGCGCGACGATGGCCAGAGCACGCGCCGCCAGCGCCTGCTGGCGCTGATGGACGAGCGCGTGCGCCGCAAGGAACTGGAACTGAGCGTGCTGCAAGGCCGTTGCGACGATCTGTCGGCGCGCCACTCGGCACTGCTGGCAACACCCCGCAACCGGCCGCCGGATTGTGTTTGCGAAGCCTTGCTGCAGCCCTGCAACTGCATCAAGGCATAAAGCTTGAAACCCGCTTGACCTTGCCCTTGCGGCAAGGTCGATACTGCCAGCGTCTGACTTTCGCAAATGAGGCATCGCCCATGGCTCACGACGACAGGGTAGCGGCCTCCATCCCGCTCACCAACGCGCACACGCCGACCTTCGGTTTGGTGCCGGGGCCGATCCCCGAAGTGCACGCCTTCTGGCTTGCCGGCATGAGCTGCGACGGCTGCTCCATCGCCGCGGTCGGCGCGCAAAGCCCGAGCGTCGAGCAACTCATCAGCGGTTCAATCCCCGGCCTGCCCAAAGTGATCCTGCACCACCCGGTGCTGGCGGTCGAGGCCGGTGAAACCTTCATCACACCGTACCGCATGGCGCGTGAAGGCAAGCTCGGCGCGCCCTATGTCGTGATCTATGAAGGCTCGGTAGCGGACGAGCGCATCGCCGCGCACCACGGCGGCTACTGGTCGGCGATGGGTGCCGACCATGGCGCCGACGGCCACCCGCGGCCGATCCCCACCGCGCAGTGGCTGCACGACCTGGCGCCAGGCGCCGCGGCGGTGCTGGCCATCGGCACCTGCGCTACCTGGGGTGGCATTCCGGCGGCGGTGGGCAACGTCACGGGCTCGATGGGGGTGATGGACTTTCTGGGCAAGGACTACCTCAGCGCACTCGGCCTGCCGGTCATCAATGTCCCCGGCTGCTCGCCGGTGGGCGACAACTTCACCGAGACCGTTGCCACCGTGTTGATGTTCCTGGCCGGTGTCGGCCCGCTGCCCGCCTTCGACGAACTGGGCCGCCCGGCCTGGATGTTCAAGAACAATGTGCACCAGGGCTGCGTGCGGGGTGGCTTCTACGAAGAAGGCCTTTTCGCCAAGCAGTACGGCGGCCCGGAATGTCTGGTTGAACTCGGCTGCTGGGGCCCTGTGGTCCAGTGCAACATGGTTTCGCGTGGTGCCATCGGCAGCGCCGGTGGGTGCATGAACACCGGCGGCATCTGCATCGGCTGCACCATGCCAGGCTTTCCGGACGCATTTGCACCTTTCTACAAGGCGCCACCGGGCGGCATGGTGTCGGCCTATGCCAGCCGCTCGGTCGGCAGCTTCATCAGGCCCTTGCGCCGCATCACCCAACGCAGGCGCAACCTCACCGAAAAGTGGAGCCACGACCGCAGCGTGCCCACCGGCTGGGGCCATGTCCGGCAGCCCAACCTGTTCGAGCGCGCGGCCAACTACTTCTACAAGAAGCTGCAGCATGCGGGCAGTGAATACCGGCCCAACTCGGTGCGGCAGCAGCAGTTGCAGGCCGATGGCCACCAGTTCATCGGCGAGGCCAAGCGCCGCATCGAAAGCGGGGACGCGACATGAGCGCACAAGAGATGGCCGGCTGGTGGTACCTGTGGCTTGGCGTGGCCGCTGTCGTGGTGGTGGCCGCTGCCGCGCTGCTGATCACGATCCTGGTGCTGGCGCGGCAGATCGCAGCGCTCGCTGCAGTGGGCATTGCGGTGGTCGAGCAGATTGAGCAGAACACGAAGCCGATCTGGCAGCTCAACGCCACCAACCATGTGGCGATGCAGCTGCTGGGCGGTGCGCAGGCCATCGAAGCCAACGCGCTGGCGATCATTGGCGCGCTGACCGAAGGCGAGCGCGAAGGCAAGAGCAAGCGCGCCGCGTGACGAGCAGGAGACATGACGATGGACCCATCGCTGCAAACGCCCGAACAGACCGTTCAATTTATCTGGTGGACTTCGCTGCTGCTGGGCCTGGTGGTCAGCGGCGTGGTCGCGCTGCTGCTTTGGCTGATCCACCAAGGCGCCGCCACGATCAACGCCCGCGTCTCGCGCATCTGGGACGTGGGCCAGCGTGTGGCCAACAACACGGTGCACATCCCGGCGCTGTACAAAACCAACGACGTTGCAGGCCAGATCCTGTCCACCGCACTGCGCATCAATGCTGGCGCTGCGGCCATCGAGAGCCATGCGCAAGGCTGCCCGGGCTGCCCGGCCTGCATGTTGAAGCACTGAAATTTGAAGGAGCCCGAGATGCTGCTGCTGACCCTGCTGACTGCGCTGCTGGTGCTGGTGTTCTTCGGCGTGCTTGCGTATTCACTTGCGAACATCAGCTCGATGCTCGAATCCATCGGCGGCACGCCGACCAGTTACCTGGCCAAGCTGCGGCTGGGGCTGCGTGCCATTGAAAAGGAGACCAGCCACCTGGCGCCGCAGGTGGTGAAGGTCAATGCCGGTCTGACGCAAATTGCCGGTGGGCTGGCGTCGGTGGACAAGCACCTCGTCGGCACGATTGCCGCCGTGGTCAAGCAGGGGGGCTGAGATGGACGCCATCCATACCGTCTGGGCAGTCACGCTGCTCATCGTCATCGTCATCATCGTGCCGCTGGCGGTGCTGCTGCTGCACCGCACGCTGCGCGCCGCGATGTCGATCCGCCGCTATCTCGACGAAATGCTGACCGCTGGGGTCGGCATCGCTGGCAACACCGCGTCGATCAAGGCGCTGGACGACACCCTCGGCGTGGCCGGCGCCATGGTCACCGTGGCGGGCGATATCCAGTCGCACTCCGGCACCATTGCCACCGTGCTCGCCACGCGCGCAGCCGGGAGCACGCCATGACCGCGCTGCTGCTCAACGTCACGCTGGCCGTCATCCTTGCGGTGGTGCTGGTGCTGGTGGCTTACCTCGTGGGCATCATCGTTGCGCTGTGGGGTGCCAAGCGCAGCCTGGCGCAACTGGCCGGCGGGCTGGTGGCCATCCGCGACCACACCGCGCCGCTGGGCGACAAGGTGGGCGGCATCAATGGCGGGCTGACCACGCTGCTGCACGGGCTGCTGGCCGTCAACGGCAATCTCGCCGCCGTCGTGCGTGTGGCACAAAGCAAATAGAACCTCAGAAGGAACAAGCAGATGTGCTTCAAGAACCTGCCGATCGAGTTTGATGCCGAAGGCAAGGCGCACCTGATCGCAGGTGTCGCCGACCCCTACGCCTACCAGTCGGTGTCGCTGGAAGAGCGGGACAAGAAGCTGATGGACATCGCGCGCAAGAACGGCCAGACGCGCGACATCGACTTCGACCCCGTCACCCGCGTGGCCGGCGCGCTGGCCTTCCACAGCACCGTCGATCTGAAGAACCGCAAGGTCATCGACACCCGATCAATGGCCACGCTGTTCCGCGGTTATGAAGTGATCCTGCGCGGCCGCGACCCGCGCGACGCGGCCTTCATCAGCTCGCGCGCCTGCGGCGTCTGCGGTGGTGTGCACGCCACCGCGTCGGCGCTGGCGCTGGAGATGGCGATCGGCATCCGCCCGCCCCCGATGGGGATCCTGGTGCGCAACCTGCTGCTCAGTTGCGAGTACCTCTACGACAACCCGCTGCACCTGTTTGTGCTGGCCGGGCCTGACTTCTCCGAGGTGCTGGTGCGCGACACCAACCCCGAGGTCTGGGCCGCGGCCACCACCGCGCAGGCCTTGGGCCAGGCCGTGCACGGCTACGCCACCATCGGCGCGATCATGACTGACTTGAACCCGCTCACCGGGCGCCTGTACCTGGAAGCGCTGGAGATGACGCGCATCGCGCGCGAAGCCTATGTGCTGCTGGGTGGCAAGTACCCGCACCCGGAGACGATCATCCCCGGCGGCGTGACAACAACCCTGAACGCCACCACCTTCAACGAGTTCTACGTCAAGCTCAGCCCCTTCTTCGACTACGCCAAGAAGTGCGTCGCGATCTGGGACGACGTGTACGACTTCATGTATGCCGTCAACCCCGACTACAAACACTGCGGCGAGCTGCCGGCCACAATGGTGGACTTTGGCCAGTGGGACCACGAAGACCACTACGACGCCACCTACGCCAACGCCAATGAATGGGGCGAACAGCGCTGGTCCACGCCGGGCGTGGTGGTCAATGGCAAGCTGGTGACGACCAAGTTGCGCGACATCAACGTCGGCTTTGAGGAGTTCATCGAACACTCGTACTACGAACAGTGGCACGAGCAATCCTTCAAGACCGACCCCATGGGCGCGCCGCTGTCGCCCAACCACCCGTGGAACAAGAGCACTATCCCGCGCCCGGGGGTGCAGAACTGGAAGGAACGCTACAGCTGGTCCACCACACCCACCTGGGACCGCCACACCTTCGAAGCCGGCGCCTATGCCCGCGTCTACATCACGGCGCTAGCGAAGAAGATTCCGAAAAGCGAGTATGTCGAATCCACCGGGCACAGCCTGAAGCTCACGGTGCCGGCGGCCAAGCTGCCGGCGATGACGCTGGAATGGAAGATCCCCCCGGTCTGGAACGCCTTTGAGCGCAACCGTGCGCGCGCCTACGCGGTGGCCTTCAACCTGATGGTCACTGTAGAAAACTGGGTGCGTGCCATGGACCTGCAAAAGCGCGGTGAAACGCGCGTGCACACGCCCTTCGAGGTGCCCAAGACCGGGCGCCAGATCGGCGTCGGTTTCTGGGGCGCGGGCCGCGGCTTCCTGGCGCACTGGTGCGTGATCGAGAACGGTCTGCTGGCGAATTACCAGATCTGCACCCCGTCCACCGTCAACGCCTGCCCCAAGACGCCTTGGGGTGAATCAGGGCCCTACGAGCAGGCGGTGCTGAACACCGTGCTGGTGGAGTCGAACGCAGTTGATGCGTCCAGCTTCAAGGGCATCGACATCCTGCGCGCGATCCGCAGCTTCGACCCCTGCATGCCGTGCACCACGCACATGATGGTCGAGGGCAGCGACCGCGTGATCACGCGCGAGGTCACGACTTGCGCCTGCGGCATCTGAAGGCCGCTAAAGGATCTGCGGGTGCGAACCATCGTTGGCATCGTCGGTTACTACGGCTTCGTGCGCGGCTATCCGCTGGGTCCCGAGTTGATGGAGCGCTTGCGCGCCTTGCCCTGGCCTGAAGACGTCGAGATTCGTGAGATGAACTGGGGGCCGGTGGCGATCGTGCAGGACTTTCAAGCACAGGGCCAGAAGCCCGAGCGCGTGGTGCTGGTGGGTGCGCTGGACCGCGGACTGGCCGATGGATCGGTCAGCTGCCGCCGTTGGGCCGGCCGGGCAGGCGCGATATTGGACACGGCGGCCGTTCAATTGCGCATGTTCGAAGCCGTCACCGGCGTCATCAGCATGGACAACCTGCTCGTCATCGGCACGCACTTCGGCATCTGGCCGGCGCAGACCTTCAGCGTCGAGTTGCAGTGGCCCGAGTCGGGCCTGGGCGACATGGTGCTGGGCGAGATGGATGTCAACCGTGAAACGGGCCAGGTCGTCGGCGAGCGGCCGATCTCAGCCGAGAATGACCGCATCGTGCAGCGCATCGTTGACGCGGTGCGCACCCTGGCCCTGGACAGCGAACCGCAGGACCTTGCGCTCTTGACCGTGGCCGGGTTGACGCCGGTGGCTGCGGTGCTGCACCATCGTTTCATCGACGATCTCGGCATGCCAACCCGATCATGAGCAACTCCACAGATCCTACAGACGCCCTGACCCGCCTTGTCAACCGCGACGAAGTGCTGCAGATCTGCTACTGGTTCAAAGGCGAGGGCTTTGGCGAGCGTTACGACCCCGCGCTGCTCAGGCCCTTCCTGCAATGCGACGAGCCTGCCATTGCCACGGCGCTGCAGGAACTGGTGGCGCAGGGCGATTTGCAGGCGGCCGAAGGGCTGCCCGGCTACCACTTCACCGACAAGGGCCGGCGCGAGGCCGGCCGGCTCTTTGCCGACGGTTTTGCCGACTTCCAGAAGCAGGGGCACGGCGAATGCGATGCCGGCTGTTGCGACGGCGACGACCATTCCAAGTGCGGTGACGAATGCGCGCTGCACTGATGGGCCCCAATGCCTGAGTTGCCTGAGTTGCCTGAGTTGCCCGAGTTATCCCTCACCGCGGACCAGCCGCTGCTGGGCTTCTTTTCAAACGACGACTGGCAGGTGCTGCTTGCCGACCTCAACGAGCGCGTCGAGCACATGGAGGCCCTGCCGGACGGGGACACCCGCAAACAGGTCTTCGCGTTGCTGAACAGCATCGACGCCGTGCACCGCGAGGCGCTGCACCGCCTGGTGCGGCTGTTCAAGGAAGGCGTGCTGGAAAAGGTGGTGTCCGACCCCGCGATCCACACGCTGATGGAGTTGTACGACTTGCTGCCCGAGCCGGCACTGCCAGCGGCGGCCAAGGCCGCTTTCCCGATCATTCCCATTCGCAGCGCGCGCGCCGCGCCGCCGCCGGCACCGCTGCGTTACCCGCATTGGGTGCCAGCGCTGGCGCACGGCGATGAGTTGCCCTCCGGCGCGCTGCGCGACGACATTGCGCTGGACGGGCTGGCGCTGCTGCTGGCGCGCCGCGACACGCAGTGGTTCGCGCTTGAAGCGTCATGCCCGGTGGACGGTGCCTCACTGCAAGGCGCGCGCTGGAGCGGCTACACGCTGAGCTGCCCCCACCATGCCGGCTGCCACTACGACATCCGCAACGGTGCGCGCGTCGGTGGCGGTACGAGCCTGGTCTGCCACCCGGTCAAGACCGATGAGCAGGGTCGCGTACTGGTCGGCCTGGGCATGGACTTCAAGCCGTCCATGCCCAGCTTCTGATGGCGGTGACCCGGATCCTGGTTGCCGGTGTCGGCAATGTGCTGCAGGGTGACGACGGCTTTGGTGTGCAACTGGCCTGGCGGCTGGCCAAGTGCAGCCTGCCCGCAGGCGTGAAGGTGATCGAGACCGGCATTGGCGGCATGAGCCTGGTCCAGGAGCTGATGTTGGGTTACGACGCCGTGCTGCTGCTGGACGCGCACCAGGGCGGGGGCACGCCGGGCACGCTGCGCTTGCTGGAACCGGTGCTGCCCGACCTGTCGGGCCTGGACCCGCATCAACTGCGCGACTACTTTGCCGACACCCACTACGCCACGCCGATGCGTGCTTTGGCGTTGCTGGCCCAAATTGGCCACTTGCCACGTCGCGTGGCCGTTATCGGCTGTGAACCGACACCGCAGGAGGCGATGGCGCTGGAGTTGAGCGCGCCCGTCGCCGCCGCGCTCGGCCCGGCGCAGGCCATGGCCTGCGAATGGGTCCAACGTCAGGCTGCAGAGCCTGCGCGTTCGATGCCATAGCGCTTGACCTTGTTGGCAAGGCCCACGCGCGACAGCCCGAGCTCGCGCGCAGCGCGGCTGTGGTTCCAGGCGCAGCGGTCGAGCGTGTCGCGCACGAGCTTGGCCTCCAGTGCTTCGACCTTTTCTTTCAGCGTTCGGCCCGGCAGCGCGGCACGGGCGTCCTGCCCACGCGCCGCCATCGGCACGCTGCGTGCAATCTCGGGTGGCAGGTGGCGCAGCGTGATGAACTCGCCGCTTTCAGCCAGCGCCACGAAGCGGCGGACCTCGATCTCCAACTCGCGCACGTTGCCCGGAAATTCGTAGGCGGTCAGCCGTGCCATCGCATCGGGCGTGATCCCCGCCACATGCCGAGACACCGTGCCCGCGTACTTCTCCAGCATGTGCGACACCAGCGGCCCGATATCTTCGGGCCGTTCGCGCAGCGGCGGAATGCGCAACTCCAAGCCGCGCAGCCGGTAATACAAGTCCTGTCTGAACTTGCCCTCAGCCACCAGCTGGCGCAGCGGGCGGTTGCAGGCCGCGATGATGCGCGCACTGCAGTGCTGCGTCTGGTCCGAGCCCAACGGCCGCACCTCACCTTCTTGCAGGAAGCGCAACAGGCTGACCTGCATGGTGGGCGATATGGCGGATATCTCGTCCAGGAACACGGTGCCGCCATCAGCGGCCTGGAACAAGCCCAGCCGGTCCGTGGTGGCGCCGGTGAAAGCACCGCGGCGGTGACCGAAGAGTTCGCTCTGCAGCAGGTCGTCGTTGATGCCGCCGCAGTTCACGGCCATGAACAGCAGCTTGTGGCGTTGGCTGAACAGGTGGATGGCGCGTGCCATCAGTTCTTTGCCAGTGCCAGTCTCGCCCTCAATCAACACCGGCAAGTCAGTGGCGGCGGCCTTGCGCGCCAGGTTGCAGACCTCGGCCATGGCATTGCTGACAAAGACCATGCGGTCGAAGGAATACACCTCCTGCAGCACCGTGCGCATGGTGTCGTTCTGCCTGTTCACCACGCTGTCCGCAAACTTCAGCTCGCGCGACAGGTAGCGGTGGATGCGCGCCAGTTCACGCGACTCCAGCGCGCGCCGCACCAGCAGGTGCAGCGACTCGGCCTGCCAGGGCGCGATCACCACCTGGTACACGGCGGCTTCGTTGACGGCCTGCTGCAAGACGTCGGGGTCGGCGCCAGCGAGGATCAGCACGCGCACGGTGTCAGGGTGGTGCACACGCAGCTCACGCAAAAAGTCAACGCCGCGGCCGTCGAAGAGCGTCTGTTCGACGGCAACCACATCGGCCTCGTCATGCGCGGATTCCATCGATGCGAGTGCTTCGCGGGCGCGGTTGTAGGCCCGCACCGCGTACTCGGCTTCCAGGTGTTTGCGCAGCGTCTTGTCGGCCTGCAGCCGCTCACCGACGAGCGTGACGCGCCACACGCGCGTGGGCGCGGACACGCCAGGCGGCGTGCGCAGCTGTGGCACGCCGGCGTGCAGGCTCGGGGCTTTCATGTTGCCCCCTGCGGCAAGCGCAGACTCCGGGCCATGATCAGGCTCACCGCAGCGCCGCCAGCTTCACGGTGGCGCGCAGCCAGCCGTACCAGTCGCTCAGGCCTTCACCGCTGGTGGCCGACACGCGCAGGCAAGTGATCAAGGGGTTGACGCTGCGCGCATGGCGCTCGGCCGCCGCCACGTCAAATTGCACATGGGGCGCAAGGTCCATCTTGGTGGTGACCATGAGCTGCGCGCTGCGGAACATGTGGGGGTACTTCAGCGGCTTGTCGTCGCCCTCGGTCACCGACAGCACGACCACACGCGCCTGTTCGCCCAGGTCAAAGAGCGCCGGGCAGACGAGGTTGCCGACGTTTTCGATGAATAGCACGCTGCCCCGGCCGGGTGCCAGCACCTTGACCGCACGCTCCAGCATGTCGGCTTCCAGGTGGCAGCCTGCGCCGGTGTTGATCTGCACCGCCGCGGCGCCGGTGGCGCGGATGCGGTCGGCGTCGAAGCGGGTCTCCTGGTCGCCTTCCACCACGGACATCGGCAATTCGCCCGCCAGATCCGACAGCGTGCGCACCAGCAGCGTGGTCTTGCCCGAGCCCGGGCTGGACATCAGGTTCAGCGCGACGATGCCAGCGCTGACGAAAGCGCTGCGGTTGCGGTCTGCCACCCGCTGGTTTTTGCCCAGCAACGCGGCCTCCAGCGCCACCAGCTCGACCGGTGCGTCCCTGCGGTGGGCCGCATGGGAATGTGTGGGGCCGTGACTGTGACTGTGACTGTGACTGTGACTGTGACTGTGACTGTGACTGTGCTTGTGATCGTGATCGTGATCGTGATCGTGATCGTGATCGTGGTGCTTCACGCGTGAGCCATCCGCCAGCAGATGTTCATGCGTGCTGTGTTCGCCTTCGATGCGCAGGTTCGCCGTGTCGCCACAGCCGCAAGTCACGCACATGATTCGACCTCCATCGCCTTGATGTTCAATTCAACGCCCGGCAGCGCGATGATCTCGAGCGTGGCACCTTCGAGCACGGTGCCCTTGCTCACGACGTCGAAGCAGAATCGCACCGCGTCGGGCATCAGCGCGCTGAGCGCGCCAATTTCGAGCCACACCTTGTTGACGCGCCGGCCTTGTGCCGCGTCGCTGACGATCGCCACCAGGTTGCGGGTGATGCCCAGTTCGTGCATGGCATGGGGTTCCGTCACTGCGCTTCAGCAGATGCGGGGCAACTGCTCGCCCTGCAGCAGATCAACGACACGTTCGCCACCAAAGACCGAACGCAGCGTGACGAGCCCCGGGTGACCGTTGGCCAGCACTTCGCCCACATCGGCTGCGCGGCGGCCGAGTGGATGTGCGCGCATGGCCGCCAGCACGGCGGCTGCATCTTCGCGTGCCACCAGCGCCGCGAGCTTGCCCTCGTTGGCCAGATACAGCGGGTCCAGGCCCAGGATTTCGCAAGCACCCCGCACGGCGTCCAGCGAAGGCAGGGCGGCTTCATCGATGCGAATCTGGCAGCGCGCTTCCGACGCAAACTCGTTCGCCACCGTGGCCAGCCCGCCGCGCGTGCAGTCGCGCAGCCAGTGCAGTTTGGGCGCGGCCGCGAACATGGCCGCCACCAGCCCGTTGAGCGACGCGCAATCGCTCTGCACCGGAATCTGCAGCGCCAACTGGTTGCGCGCTGCCAGCACCGCAATGCCGTGGTCGCCGAGCGTGCCGTTGATGAGCAAGCGGTCGCCGGCGCGCACTTCGCGTGCACCCGTGCTGCGCGTGGCCGGGATGAAACCGATGCCGGCGGTGTTGATGAAGAGGCCATCGGCCGCGCCACGTTCCACCACCTTGGTGTCGCCGGTGACGATGGCCACTTCCGCCTCGCGGGCGCAGCGCGCCATGCTCTGCAGCACGCTGCGCAGGGTGTCGATGGCGAGGCCTTCTTCGATGATCAGTCCGCAGCTCAACCACCGCGGCACAGCGCCGCCCACCGCCAGGTCGTTGACGGTGCCGCACACCGCCAGCGTGCCGATGTCGCCGCCCGGGAAAGCGAGTGGCGAGACAACGTAGCTGTCGGTCGTGAAGGCCAGCGATGCACCGGCCGGCATCTGTTCAGGCCCGAAGCGCGCCTGGTCTTCCAGCGGTGCGAGCCAGCCGTTGTCGAAGGTCGGCGCAATCAGGGCCGTGATCAGTTCACGCATCGCGCGCCCACCCGCACCGTGCGCGAGCGAGATGCGCTGGCCGCTGCCCCAGGGCTTGGTGGCCGTCATGCCGCAGCCTCGGCCGGGTGCAAGGGGATCACCGCTGTCAACGGTTCGCGCCGCGCAAACTGGTGGTACGCCGCACACGCGCCTTCGCTGCTGACCATCAGCGCGCCCAGCGGCGTCTGGGGCGTGCAGGCGCTGCCGAAGACCTTGCACTGCGGCGGTTTGATCGCGCCCTTCAGCACCTCACCGCACTGGCAGCTCTTGGGGTCGGCAATGCGTGCGCCGGGCACACTGAAGAGGCGCTCGGCGTCGTAGGCCGCGTACTCGGCGCGCATGCGGATGCCGGAATGGTCAATCGAGCCCAGACCACGCCACTCGAAAAATTCACGCAGTTCAAAGACCTTCGTGATGGCCTGCAGTGCCACCGCATTGCCACGCGGGTCCACCAGCCGCGCGTACTGGTTTTCGATCTCTGCCGTGCCGGCCTCCAGCTGCCGCAGCACCATCAGCAGGCTTTGCAAAATATCGGTGGGCTCGAAGCCGGCAATCACGAGCGGGCGTTTGTATTGCCGCGCGATGAATTCGAACGGTGCACTGCCGATCACCACCGCCACATGCCCTGGCCCGATGAAGCCGTCGATGCCCATGCCGGGTGAATCCAGGATCGCCTTGATCGTCGGCACGATCGTGATGTGGTTGCAGAAGAGCGAGAAGTTGCGGATGCCGCGTCGCTCGGCTTCCAGCACCGTCAACGCGGTCGAAGGCATCGTGGTCTCGAAGCCGAGCGCGAAGAAGACGACGCGCTGGGTCGGATTGGCGGCAGCCAGATCCAGCGCATCCAGCGGTGAATAGACCATGCGCACGTCGGCACCTTCTGCTCGCGCCTGCAGCAGCGAGATCTTGGAACCCGGTACGCGCATCGCGTCGCCGAAGGTGGTGAAGATCACGTCCGGCTGCTGGGCGATGGCGATGCAATCATCGACCCGGCCCATCGGCAGCACGCACACGGGGCAGCCAGGGCCATGCACGAATTCCAGCGCCGACGGGATCAGATCCTTCAGCGCATAGCGAAAGATCGAATGCGTGTGGCCGCCGCAGACTTCCATGATCTGCAGCGGCTTCGCTGGCGTCGCGCCCAGGCGGTCTGTGGCGGCCGTGATCTCGCGCAACAAGGCGCGCGCGGCCAGCGGGTCGCGGAATTCGTCGACGTATTTCATGCGGGCCTCCGTGCCTGGCCCTGGGCCAGGCGGTCATTGGCCAGCAGGCTGTGCACCAGGTCCCACAGCACGTGGTAGACCGCGACATGGGTTTCCTGCACGCGGTGGATGCTGTCGCTGGCCACCGTCAGGCAGAGGTCGATGAAACCTGCCTGCGCCATCGCGCCGCCATTGCCACCGGCCAATGCCACGGTGCGGGCACCCAGCGAATGCGCAACTTCCAGGCCGCGCAGCACATTGGCGGAATTGCCGCTGGTGGAGACACCCAACGCCACATCGCCAGGCCGGATCAAGCCCTGCATCTGGCGCGCAAATACTTCGCTGAAGCCCACGTCGTTGCCCACCGCGCTGATCATGGCCATGTCTTGCGCCAGGTTCTGCGCCGGCAGTGCAGGTCGGCCTGCGGTCACCGGGTGCTGGAATTCGACCGCGATGTGCGCCGCGTCGCAGCTGGACCCGCCGTTGCCCATGGTGTACAGGCGCCCGCCGCCGCGGTAGCTGTCGGCCAGCAGGTGGGCGGCACGCAGCACGGCATCGGTATTCGAGGCGAAGAAACGCGACTTGACTTCGACGCTGTCGCGGCACTTGGCAAGCAGCGCTTCGCGCAGCGCGGCGTCGAGTTGGCCGGTGGAATCAGGGCGGTCCGCAGCAAGCCCGGCCATGTGCGGGTACAGGCCGCCAAGGGCTGCTGCGGTGTTCACGCCACCGCCCTCGTCTTGAAGGCTTCCAGTTCAGCCTGCGCTTCACCCAGTTCCTTCAGCAATTGCAGCGTCAACATCGCTTCGTGCTCGTCAACCCGGTTCATCGCAAAGCCCACGTGCACCAGCACCCAGGCGCCAATGCAGTCGGCCAGCGGCTCGCCTTCGCGCACGATGCAGGCGATGTTGATTTCGCGCTTGACGCCCAACACGTCCACCAACGCCAGCTTGGCTTCGGGGCGGGTGATGGACTCGATACGACCGGGGATGCCCAGGCACATGATTCAATCCTTCAAGGTTGTCGAGCCAACGCGATGAGAGCCTGTCCCCAGGCCAGGCCGCCGTCATTCACCGGCACCTGGCGCGGCAGCAGCGCCTTGAGCCCGGCGGCAGCCAGGCCTTGCAGCACGAGTTCGCTGAGCACGCGGTTCTGGAACACGCCGCCGCCCAGCGCCACCGTGCCGACACCCTGCTTTTCAGCGATTTGTGCAGCCAGCCGCACGATGACGGCGGCCAGCCCGCGGTGGAAGCGCGCGGCCATGCGCGGTGGTGGTGTGTGCAGGATGAGGTCGCCCAGGAGCGCCTGCCACATCGCCAGCGGTTCAACGTAGGGCAAGCCCTTGCCGCGGTCCAGGCGCGGCGTTGCGAATGGGTAGTCGAGTTCGCAGTCCTCTGCCAGATCTTCGGCTGTGATCAGCGACTCGAGCCGCATCGCGGCTTCGCCTTCAAAGGCTGCACGGTCGCGGCACAGACCGATGGCACCGGCCACTGCGTCGAACAGGCGGCCGGCGCTGCTGGCCTTGGGCGAAAGCTGCAGGTTCGCCAGCACGCTGTCGAGCAAGGCGCGGGGCTTGGATTCAAAGAACCGGAAGAGCTCCAGTTCTTCGTAGTTCATCGCAAAACGCGCCGGCCCCAGCTCGGCCATCAAGTGCGCATAGGTGCAACGCCAGGGCTCGCGCGCAGCCACGTCGCCGCCCAGCAGCGCCACTGGCTTGAAGGTGCCCACGCGTTGGCAGTTGCGGTAGTCGGCCAGCAGGAATTCCCCGCCCCAGAGTTCACCGTTATCACCCAGGCCCAGACCGTCCAGCGCGATGCCAAGCACGGCGCCGCCGTCCAGCGGCCACCCGTGTTCGCCCAGGCAGGCCGCGATGTGCGCGTGGTGGTGGCCGACGCTGACGCACCGATCTGCAAAGCGTTCTTGCGCCATCTGCGTCGAGACATAAGCCGGATGTGCATCGCAAGCCACGATGTCGGGCTCGAAGTCGTAAAAGCGCAGGCTATCGGCCAGCGCGCGCTGCTGGTCGGCCAGGCAGGCAGCGTCGTGCAGGTCGCCGATGTGCTGCGACAGCAGGCCCTGACCGTCGTGCAGCAGCGCGAAGGTGTTCTTCAGGTCGCCGCCCAGCGCCAGCACGCGGGTGCGCGTGTTGAAGCCCGGTGGCAGCGGCAGTGGTGCGGGTGCAAGGCCGCGTGCCCGGCGCATGACGCGGAACCGGCCACCGATGACACGGCCCACCGAGTCGTCGACGCGGCGCTCGATGGCGCGGTTGTGGTCCAGAACCCAATGCACGCCGCTCTCTGGGCGGCCCAGCCGCGCGGCCGCGTCGGGCAGCGTGATGGCCTGCGGTTCGTCGCTCAGGTTGCCGCTGGTCAGCACGATGGGCGCGCGGCGACGGCGCATCAGCAGGTGGTGCAGGGCGGTGGACGGCAGCATCACGCCCAGCGTTTTCAGGCCCGGGGCGATGCCCGCGGCCAGCGGTGGTGCATGGGCCCGCTGCGGCAGCAGCACGATGGGCGCGGCTGCGCTGCCGAGGGCGGCTTCGCTCTCATCGTCTGCTTCGCACCAAGTGCGCAGCATGTCCAGGTCGCGCACCATTAGCGCAAAAGGCTTGGCTTCGCGGCGCTTGATCTCGCGCAGGCGGGCTACCGCGCTGGCGTTTGTAGCGTCACAGGCCAGTTGGTAGCCGCCGAGCCCTTTGATCAGAACGACTTCGCCTTTTCCGATAAGCGTGCTGGCGGCGTCGGTGTCGTCCAGCG
>JAYSYB010000015.1:0-2569 GCA_043716775.1 Rubrivivax sp. | reverse complement strand
ACCCGGGCCGACCGCGCGCCTGATCAGGCCGGCTTGGCCGCGTAGCCCAGCACCGCCTTGACTTCGAGGAACTCGCCAAAAGCGGCAACTCGCGGCGCATTTCGCGACACAGTTCGCGCTGGGCGCGCTGGGCGCGCTGGGCGCGCTGGCGGCGCACACCGACTGAATTCCGCGTGCGACGTACGGTGCCTGCCGCGCCGGCGGTGTCAGCGCTCTTTGGCCCGCTTGGACGCTGCCAGGCCGGGTGGCAGCGCTGCTGCGGGGGGCACCGGCGCGGGCTGCAGCGCGCGCAACATGGGGTTGAGGTTCTGGATGCGCGCCTCGGTGGACGGATGGCTGTCGATCGGCCGCGACACCAGCTCGACCAGGTCAGCCGCGCTGTCGGCAGTGCCGGGCGCAATCAACGCCGATGCGGGGCCGGCAGGCCGGCCGCCCTGGCTGCGCACAGCTGCGTTGGCGGTGGGTGCCAGGCCGTTGACAAAGGCTTGCACCGAGGCCCGTACCCGGCGCGGGTCTTTGAGGGCGCGATCCACCAGACGCACTGCGCAGGCGTCGGACTGCAGCTCCTGGTTGATAAAGTGTTTTTCGAACAGCAGCTTGCCGGCCAGCACCAGTGTGACCACCGCCGCCGGCTCGCTGTTGACTTGTCGCATGGTCTTGATCAGTTCGGGCAGCGACGATTTCAGCGACACAGTGTCAACGATGCGGGCCTGCACCGATCGCGTTTGATGGCGCTGCAGCACATGGGCCACCTCATGCGACAGTGCAAAGTAGGCTTTGTCGCGCAGCTCGGGTTTGTCGACCAATGCCTTGTCGACCACGATCAGCCCGCCCGGCAGCGCCATCGCGTTGTCGCCGGCCTGGCTGCTGACGAAGATCTCAAACTTGTAGTCGTGCCGCTCGGTGACCGCCGCCAGCACCTCGGCCAGCAGTGCGTCGGCCTTGCCATACAGCGCGGGCCCGATGCGGCCGTCGCGCGGCACCAGGCCGGTCTTCATGTCGCCCAGCAGGTGTTTGCCGTACATCACCTCCATCGGCATCGGCAGCCAGTTCATGCGCACGGCGGTGCGGCGCAGATGGGCGGGGATGTTGTGACCCGGCTTGATCGGGGCGGCCCTGGCCGGCGCGCCTTTGGGGTTGAGGGGGTTGAGCCGGTCAAACTGGTTGGTGGCGATGTCCATAGCGCTGTCACCCAGCATGCCCACAGCCAGGCTGGCCAGCTCGGCCACGTTGTCAGTGATCACAAACGGCTCGACCAGTCGCTGGCATTGCGGGTCAAGCACCACGGCGGCGGGGTCGATGGTTTGGCTTCCGATCCTGATCGATGCGCTGGCGTCGGCTGGGGCGAGCAACCGGGTGGTGGCGCCAGGCGCGAATGTGGCCAGTGGGGCTGTACGCGCCGCGCCACTTTTTGCCGGCTCGGGCGAAGGCGTTGCGGACGGCGTGGCCGCTGCCGACAACAGCTTGTCGAGTGGCGACTTGCCGTCGGTGGCGCAACCTGACACGGCCAACGCCAGTGCGGCCATGGCAGCCAAAGCGGCCACCGTTGCTGGGGAATTGGGCATGGTTACTCCGACAACAGTTGGCGCAACACCAGGTTGCGGGCTTCGAATTTGCCAAAGTCGTGCAGCAGCGCGGCCTCGACCAATTTGCGGCGCAGCGGGTCAGTTTCACGCGCCAGCAGCGCCGCCAGCTCGGTGCTGAACTCGGTCTGGGCCTGGATGGCGGCGTACTCGGCGGCGGCGGTGTTGGGGTTGAAGGGTTTGTCTTTTTCCAGCTTGCGGCCGCTGGGAACTTTGTCGTTGGCCAGTTGGTCGAGCACCGACATGACCGATACACAAAGGCCCTTGGGGACAATAAAGGCCTGTTTCAACGCATCCTGCCAGTCCAATGCCTTGCCGGATAGCTTCGCGAAAGTGGCACGCACATCGCAGGCGACATTTTCGGGCGCAGCGCTGTTGGCACCCGTCGTAGCGCCTGCCGAGCAGACGACCAGGGCAAGGACAAGCAGGCGAATTCGGTGCTGTGGCATGGTGGTGGTGTTGCAGTGGGTTGCGGGTTTGAGCAAGCGTCATTGCTGGTACCAAACTAGCGGCTGGCCGACCACGACCCACAACCAAACGATGGACGGCACCGCCCCAAACAAGCGCTGGCTCCCTGTCTGCCACCATGGCTGAGTTGTGGGTTGGGTGATCGAGCGCTCAGGCGCGGTGGTTTCAGCGCTGGGGTGCAGGGCTTGATGGGCTTCGTGCACACCGCCGGTCACGAAGGCGTCGAGCAAGACGCCGGCCAGCATTCCGGCGGGGCTGACCCACAATTGCCAGCGCACCAGTGCGTAGAGGCTGCAGATAGACAACATGATGGCGAGCACCGCCGCAATGGCGGCAAGCCCGACCAGCCAAAGATAGTTCAGTTGTAAGTTCGGTTGTGGGTTGCCACGCCGGGCGGTGGCGCCGGGCTTGCCGTAGTAGCGGTACCAGAAAAAATGCACCAACCAGGCGAACCCGACACCGAGCGCGATGTCGAGCGCCAGGCCCAACCCATCCGAGGGCGATTCATTGGGGTTGGC
>JAYSYB010000140.1:0-6562 GCA_043716775.1 Rubrivivax sp. | reverse complement strand
CCTGCGGCCCTTCGACCAGCGTGCCCGACAGTTCCTGCCGCAGCAGGTCGAAGTCCACCGCCAGGCGAACGCCGCCATCCGCACCCCTCGCCTCGGTCACGCAGCCCGGAAACAGCGCGCGCAGTTTCGCAATGTGGTCCTGCGTCAGGTCGGGCGAATGCATCTTCAGTTTGTCCATGGTCTTGTAGTCCTGGTGCCACTGCGCCCTCAGGGCTCAGCGGCGTAACGCTTCCAGCTCACTCTGCAGCCTACGCAAGTCCGCATTGATTCCCACCTTGCGGTTGAACTGTCTTTCCTTGCCGAGCTTGGTGGCCGTCTTCTCCGCTTCGCGCTGTTTGGCCGTCAGCTGCCCCAGCCGAGCAACGTGCTCAGCCAGCGGCTCCTGCGGCCGGGCGGGCAGTGGCAGCAAGGCTCGCAGCACCTGGTCGTACAGGCTGCCCAGGTGCAGAGCCAGCGGCATGCCGCTGCGCTGGGCATTGTCAGCCAGCCAGCCGCTGGCGAAGTAGTCGCTCAGCACCCAGCGGGTGGCATCGTTTTCGCTCGGGCGCTTGTGGCAGGCAACCACCTGGGTCTGCCCCGCGTGCGTCAGCTCAAAGAGGATCGGAAACTGCACGGCCTGGTCGATGGCGCGCAACACATCAAGGCTCAGCTCCCGGGTCTTCAGCTGGATGCCAAAAACCTGGATTTCGGGCACGCCCGGCCGGGCCGGCAGGTTGATGGTCTCTGGCGCCAGCTTGTACTGCCAGACGATCTGTTCCACCTGCTGCACAAACAAGTTCTTTAGCCGCGCGCCGGCGCGGCTGTGCGCGTAGAGCTTGTTCTTGGGCAAGGTGCGGCCAAAGGCGGCCTGCGCCGGGTAGCGGATCAAGGCGGGATGCGAGGAAGCCAGCGCAGCAGGCCCGGTCATCCGCCCTCCTGGATGATAAGGAAGGTGATCAGCTCAAAGTCGTCCAGCCCGGCAATGGCGTTGACCAGCGCGGTGGTGCGGCCGCCGGTGAACAAACTGTCCATGTCCTTCTCTTCCTTCACCTGGATCATCGAGCGGATGGCCTGGCCCAGCAGGTCGGAATAGGCCTGCATCTGCCGGCCGTCGGCCGTTTCTGCGTTGAAGCGGCGGCAGGCCTCGGGCATGGGCTCGTCACGGCCCTTGCAGGCGGCGCGCACCAAGTCCAGCAGGCGCTTGACTTCGCTGTGGTCGTGAACGACGTCGCCCTGGCGGCTGATGTAGACCAGGTAGTAGGGGTGCAGGCGGTTGTGCTCGGGCGTGTTGACAGCTCGGTTCACGCCGTTGTGGCGGTTGCGCAGCGTGAAGATCACGCCGGGCAGCAGGCCGGCTTCAGGCTGCGCCGGCACCACGGCGTGCATGCCATTGGGTGTGTGGGCCAGCTCGCCGTGTGCCTTCACATAGTTGAGCAGGTCCATGCGAAAGTCGTTCAGGCCCAGGTTGGTGATGGACACGCCGGTCTTCAGGTCTTCCAGTTCGATCACTTCCTCTTGCAAGCGCCGCAGTTGTTCTTTGCGGTAGGCCACGTCATTGGCCTGGGCGCTCAGCACGTTGTCGTCACCAGTGGCGGTGACGTCGGCAATCATCATCCGGCTTTCGACGCGTTCCTTCAGGTTGATGTATTCGTCCAGCGAGATGTCGGGCCAGTAGTTGACCAGCTGGATGGTCTTGTTCTGCGAGCCGATGCGGTCCACGCGGCCAAAGCGCTGGATGATGCGCACCGGGTTCCAGTGGATGTCATAGTTGATGACGTAGTCGCAGTCCTGCAGGTTCTGGCCTTCCGATATGCAGTCGGTGCCGATCAGCAGGTCAATCTCGTTCAACTCGCCGGGCAGCACCGCCGCCTTTTCTTTGGAGCGTGGCGAAAACAGGGTGAGAAGTTCCTGGAAGTCGTAGCCCGGTTTCAGCGTCGATGTGGGCCTGCCCTTGCCGCTGACCTTGGCGCTGTGCAGGTGCAGCTGGGTCAGCAGTTCAGGCGCCAGGTTGGCGTAGAGGTAGTCGGCCGTGTCGGCAAAGGCGGTGAAGATTAGCAGCTTGCGGTTGCCCGGGTTGATGGGCTCGGCGATCTTGCCCAGCACGTGGGCTTTCAGGTGCTGCAGCTTGGCGTCTTCCTGCGCTGTGACCTGGTCCATGGAAGTCAGCAATGCACTGATCAGTGCAAGGTCTTCCGTCAGCTCATGCTCCCAGCGTGGCAGGTCCATGTCGGCCAGGCTGATCTTGATCTTGCCGCCGACAGCGTCCCCGCCCGGGCCGCTCATGTCGTCCAGGTCCGGCAAGTCGTCGTCTTCGGGGTCCAGGTGCGCCAAGGCCTGGGTGAGGTCTGCCACGCTGGCCGCACGGCCGTCTTTCTTGAAGGCAGCAATGCGGGCCAGCGTGCTTGTGTGGTTGCCCCGCAGAGACCGCAGCGTCAGCCGGAAGGCGTGCACCGAGCTTTCAAGGCGCTTGAGCAGGTTCACCGTCATCAGCGCCAGCAGACTCTGTTCGCGGTCAACCTGGCGGAAGGTGCCGCCGCCGCCAGCCACCTGGGTGTCGTACATCGCTTCGTACTTTTTCAGTCGGCTGGGCAGGATGTAGCTCAGCGGCGCGTACACCGCCAGTGTCAAGCGCGACAGGTGGCTGAAGATGTCGTTGAAGCCCATCACGTCGTCGCGGTGGGTGATGGGGCAGTGGTACGACAGCGGCTTTCGCCGCTCTGGAAACTGGCCGATCTCGGTGGTGTCGTAGAAAGTTTGGATGTGCTTGCGCGAGCGGGCGATGGTCACGCTGTCCAGCAGCTCAAAGAAGTCAAAGTCCAGCGCGTCAAGGATGGCCCGGGCGGTGCGCTCTTCAACAGGCAGTTGGCTCCAGGTGTTGAAGGCGGCTTGGGCATGGCGGAAGATTTCTTCCACTGACTTGCCGGTGCGAAGCTTCTTGCGCAAGTTTTCGGAGTCGCCTTCGTAGGCCAGCGCCAGCTGGTTGCGCAGGTCATTGAAGCGGTTGTTCACGGGGGTGGCCGACAACATCAGCACCTTGGTCTTGACGCCCTGTTTGATGACCTGGTTCATCAGCTTCTGGTAGCGCGTCTCGCGGTCCTTGAAGACGTCGTTGTTGCGAAAGTTGTGCGACTCGTCGATGACAACCAGGTCGTAGTTGCCCCAGTTCACGCGGTTAAGCGGGGTGCCGAGAGAATCACCCCCCGTGCGGCTCAGGTCGGTGTGGCACAGCACGTCGTAGCTGAAGCGGTCTTTGGCAAAGAGGTTGGTCTTGAGGTTGTGGTTGAAGGTGAGCCAGTTGTCGGCTAGCTTCTTGGGGCACAGCACCAGCACCGATTTGTTGCGCAGCTCGTAGTACTTGATGACAGCCAGCGCGGTGAAGGTCTTGCCCAGGCCCACGCTGTCGGCCAGGATGCAGCCGCTGTAGGTTTCCAGCTTGTTGATGATGCCGGTGG
Organism: Rubrivivax sp.; assembly: GCA_043716775.1. GTDB lineage: Bacteria > Pseudomonadota > Gammaproteobacteria > Burkholderiales > Burkholderiaceae_C > Rubrivivax. The sequence goes on along the minus strand of JAYSYB010000140.1, from coordinate 3,131 downwards.
CAGCGTCGCTGAAAATTGAACAGCTTTTGCCAAACCAACGTGTCTTGGTAGCCCGTGCGGTCGTTGGGCAATACGTCTTCGTCCACGTTGCTCAGAAACTCGTTGAAGATGTTGTAGAGCATCAAAAAATAGATGCTTTCTGGCGAGTTCTCTTGGTAGACCGTTGCGATGTGGTCGACGATGGCGGCGGTGACGTCTTCAACCTTCTCGGCGTCGGCCCAGATCTGGTCAAAGAGCTGCAGATAGGTCGCCGTGAACGGCGGTTCGTCCATCTTGTTGACCAAATTGGAAACTGCATTGCCTGGCTGGTAGCCCAGGTCCACCGCTGTAAAGCCATGCAAGGGCATGTAGACGGTTTTGGCTGCATCAGCACCACCCGCTTCAACGCAGGCGAAGGGCTGCATCGGCGCTTGCGTGCGGTTGGACATGAAGCGCGCCTTGAGTTGCAGCCAATCGGCGCACTCACGGGCGATGGCGCGCTGCGTCAGCTTGTTGCGCAGATGGATTTCGAACTCACTGCCGTACAAGTTGCGTTCACGGTTGAGCTTGGGGATGTGAAATTCCTTGCGCTCTTTGCGGATCTTGTCCGTCACATCTTCGGCCACGAAAGTGGGCGAGGTGAAGATGAAGTGGAGCTCCTCGACCTTTTCCAGCTCGGCCTTCAGCGCCTCAAACGCATACATCGAAAAGCACGAGGCCGCCACCTTCAGGCGCGCGCCGGGCTTCAAGGCTCGCTTGAGGTCATCGCCCAGCAGGCGGTTGATGTTGTCGATCAGTTCCATCGGGCGTGTTTGAGCGTTGCGCAGACTGTTTGAACGAATTCTTTCGATCGGAAGGCGTCCGTCTTCATCGTACTGTGGGGCTTGAGGTCGCGCCTCCGACGGAGACTGGACTTGCCGTCCTTTCGCGACTGCTTCGCATAATGCGGCAACCCCACGCTCTGGAGCAGCCATGTCCCACCCCTATGCCAACACCCTCAAGACCTTTACCACGGCGTCCGGCAAGGTCGGCCAGTTCTATTCGCTGCCAGCGCTGGCGCGAAAATTTCCGGACGTCGACCGCCTGCCCATCAGCATCCGCATCGTGCTGGAAAGCGTGCTGCGCAACTGCGACGGGCTGAAGGTGACGAAGGAACACGTGGCGCAACTCGCCCAGTGGGGCGCACACGCGCCGCGCACCGAAGAGATCCCCTTCGTCGTCGCGCGCGTCGTGCTGCAGGACTTCACCGGCGTGCCGCTCTTGGCTGACCTGGCCGCCATGCGCAACGTGGCCGAGAGGATGGGGCGCGACCCGAAATGCATCGAACCACTCGTGCCCGTGGACCTGGTGGTGGACCACAGCGTGATGATCGACTACTTCGGTTCGGCCAAGGCGCTGGACTTGAACATGAAGCTGGAATTCAAGCGCAACCAGGAGCGCTACCAGTTCATGAAGTGGGGCATGGATGCTTTCAGCACTTTCGGCGTCGTGCCGCCGGGCTTTGGCATCGTGCACCAGGTGAACCTGGAATACCTGGCGCGTGGCGTGCACAAGACGAATGGCGTGGCGACGGGTGACGCCAAGCCGCCCAAGCTGTACTACCCGGACAGTCTGGTCGGCACCGACAGCCACACGACCATGATCAATGGCATTGGCGTTGTCGCCTGGGGCGTGGGCGGCATCGAGGCCGAAGCGGGCATGCTGGGGCAGCCGGTTTACTTTCTAACGCCCGATGTGGTGGGCATGGAATTGACCGGCAAGCTGCGGGAAGGGGTGACCGCGACAGACCTGGTGCTGACCGTCACCGAAATCCTGCGGGCGCAGAAGGTAGTGGGCAAGTTCGTCGAATTCTGCGGCGAAGGCACGCGCACGCTGAGCCTGCCCGACCGCGCCACCATCGGCAACATGGCGCCCGAATACGGTGCCACGATGGGCTTCTTCCCGGTCGATGAAAAGACTATTCAATACTTTGAAGGCACCGGCCGAAGCCAATCCGAGATCGAAGCTTTTGAGGCCTACTTCAAGGCGCAGAAGATGTTTGGCATTCCGCTGGCTGCCGACATTGACTACAGCCAGATCGTCAAGCTCGACCTGTCCAGCGTCACCCCCAGTCTGAGCGGCCCTAAGCGGCCGCAAGACCGGATTGAACTTGGAAACGTGGCCGGCAAATTCAGCAGCCTGTACAGCGCGCCGGCGGCCGAGAACGGCTTCAATCAGCCGGCTGAAAAGCTGGGTATGCTGGTCAGCACGCCGTCGGGTCTGGACATTGGCAATGGCGACGTGCTGATAGCCGCCATCACCAGCTGCACCAACACCAGCAACCCGAGCGTGATGTTGGCGGCGGGCCTGCTGGCCAAGAAGGCGGTGCAGGCGGGCCTGAAGGTGAAGAAGCACGTGAAGACATCGCTGGCGCCGGGCTCGCGCATCGTCACGAGCTACCTTGAAAGAGCGGGCCTGCTGCCGTACCTGGAAAAGCTCGGTTTCAGCCTGGCCGCGTACGGCTGCACCACGTGCATTGGCAACGCGGGTGACCTCACGCCCGAGATCAACGACGCCATCATGCAAAACGGCCTGGTGTGTGCGGCCGTGCTGTCGGGCAACCGCAATTTTGAAGCCCGCATCCACCCCAACCTGAAGGCCAACTTCCTGGCCAGCCCGCCGCTGGTGGTGGCCTACGCGATTGCCGGCAACGTGACGAAGGACTTGATGACCGAACCGGTGGGGCAAGGGAAAAACGGCAAGGACATCTACCTCGGCGACATCTGGCCCACCAGCGACGAGATCGACCAGCTGATGAAGTTTGCGATGAACGGCAAGGCCTACCGTAAGAACTACGACAAGGTCAAGAGCGACCCCGGCAAGCTGTGGGAAAAAATCAAGGGTGTGGGTTTGGGAAAGGACCGCAACGTCTACACCTGGCCCAAGAGCACCTACATCGCCGAGCCGCCCTTCTTCGCCGGCTTCACCATGCAGCCCAAGGCCTTGGTCAGCGGCGTGCAGGGCGCGCGCATCATGGGCCTGTTCGGCGACTCCATCACCACCGACCACATCTCGCCGGCGGGCTCGTTCAAGAAGACCACGCCCGCGGGCAAGTACCTGCTCGAGCGCGGTGTGCTCGAGGCCGACTTCAACAGCTACGGCTCGCGCCGCGG
>JAYSYB010000139.1:0-2106 GCA_043716775.1 Rubrivivax sp. | reverse complement strand
TGTTGCACGCCGCCTGGTGCGACGACCTGTACGGCGAGGTCGCTGACCAGGTCTCACCCAGCATCGAAGTGGTCTGGCCCACGGGCCGCAGCGGCTGGGGCCGCGGTTACTGGGTTGGCTGCCTGATGCAGTTGCGTGCACAGCTAACGGACTTTGCCATGGCCATTGAACACTGGGCCGCGCGGCCGTTGCCCCACGGTGAAGTGGCCGTAGCGCTGCGCTGGTCGGCCTGCGGCGTGCATGCGGTGTCGGGGCCATGGGGGCCGCCGACTTGCCGCGAGATTCTGGTGGCCGGCAGCAGCCACTACGTGCTGCGCAACGGCCGCATCGTGCGCGACCAGACAGTATTTGACGAATTGGCCGTGCTGCGCCAGGTGTTCGGCGGCCTGGGCACAGCGGCGGCTGCAGGGGGCACGGCATGAAGCCCGATGTGCTGGCGGTGCTTGGCCACTTGCTGCGCGGACATGCCACGGCCGGTGCGGCGGTGGCCAACACCTTGCGGGTTGATGCTTTCGGCCTCGCAAGCTTTGGCCGCACCGACGCGCTGGATCTTTTTGCCACGCACCCGCTGGTGTTGTCGGCCACCCCGCACGTGCTGTTGTCGCCGCAAGCCCTGGTGGTGCTCGACGAGACACCGGATGGCCGATGCATCGGTGCCTTCGCCGATCTTGCTGACGGCGTCATCGCGCGCCTGTGGGTGGTGGCGCCCACTGCTGCCGACGCGCACTGCGAAGCCGCCGTGCCCGTGGCCAGCGACGACTTCCTAAGCCAGTTGCGCGTGCCGTGCGCGGGCGACGCTGCCGACCACCCGGGCCTGCAAGCCGCCGCTTGGCCGCATGTGTTGTCGCTGGGTGGCGATGCCATTGCCGCCGCCGGCCCACCGCAGGCTGCCAGCAGCAGCCAGGCCGTGGTGATGCGCGCCGTGGGTAACGACGGTAGTAACGGTAGTGACGGCGCCGACGGCCTGATCGCCGCGTTGTACAGCCTGCGCCTGCAAGAGCACGGCGTGCCCCGCCGCGCCCACCGCAGGCTGGCTCTGGCCACTGCGCGCTGCGACGCGGCCGGGGCCTTGGTGCACAGCAGGCTGTCCATCTCCGACCCGCTGCCCGCCCCCCGTGCCGTGTTCTTTGCTGCCCCGTGACCCACGGCATGACGACACCTGCTGCCATGGCCGCCCTCGCCGCCACAACCACCACCGCGACGCCGATACCGCCCGTCAGCTGGCGCATGAAATGGGCCTTTGGCCTGGGCAGCTCGGCCGAGGCCATCGTCATCACCACGACCAGCGCGTTCCTGATGTTGTTCTACAACCAGGTGCGCGGGCTGGACCCGGCTTCCATCGGCATCGCGCTGGCCATCGGTCTGGCAGCGAATGCGGTGTTCGACCCGCTCATCGGTTCCTGGTCCGACCGCACGCGCACGCGCTGGGGGCGCAGGCACCCGTTCATGTTCGCGTCGATCCTGCCGGCGGCGCTGCTGTTCTGGGGCTTGTTCAACCCCCCGGCCGGCTTGGGTTCGACGGGGCAGCTGGTGTGGCTGGCCACCCTGAACGTGCTGCTGCTGCAGGCCATGACGGTGTTCCACACGCCGCACCTGGCGCTGGGTGGCGAGATGTCTGCGGACTATCTCGAACGCTCCAGCATCATGAGCGTCAACACCTTCTTTCTGTGGATAGGCGACACCGTCGGCTGGCAGTTGTGTTTTCTGGTGTTCTTCCGCGCCACGCAGGCCTTCCCCAACGGCGCGCTCGACCCCTCGCGCTGGCCGCTGTTCTCCATCACCATCGCCTGCATCGTGCTGGTGTGCCTGTTCATTTCCAGCCAGGTCACAAAGCGGCGCATTCCCTACCTGGTGCAGCCGGCCGCCGCCACCCCGGGCTTCAGTGCGCGCGAATGGGCGCGTGACATGTGGCGTGTGCTGCGCAACCGCAACTACCTGGTGCTCTTGGTCGGCTTCTTCTTCCTGTCGTTGATGACCGGCGTTCGCGGCGGTTTGTGGATCTACTCGGTCACCTACTTCTGGCAACTGCGCAACGACCAGCTGGCGTTCTTCTCCATCGGCAGTTTGTTCGGCTACGTATTCGGCTCGTACATCGTCACCCGGCTG
>JAYSYB010000138.1:0-6575 GCA_043716775.1 Rubrivivax sp. | reverse complement strand
TTTCGATGTTGGGAAAGTTCTGCACCGCAGCGCGGAACACCATGCGCCCGATGCGGCCGAAGCCGTTGATGCCTACCTTGATGGTCATGATTTCTCCTGGGGTTTGAGGTCGATTCGCGCACAAGGCACGGTGATTTTGAAACTGTCGCCGTACACGGCGTCCAACTGAAGGCGGCGCAGGTTGAGTTCGGCCTGCGCCAGCCAGTCCAGCAGTGGGCGCCGAGCAGGGTCGCTGGTGCCGACCTCCCCGACGGCGTTGTGCAGGTCCGGGCGGCGGTACTGCATGTTCAGGTCGAAGGGGCAGCCCATGAGCGTGGTGTCGAAGGCCAGCGACTGCTGCCGAATGTCTTTCACCAACCGAAGCAAGGTGATGAAGGCCACGTCTTTGAAGCCGAACTTCTCACCTTCCATGCGAAACACAAAGGTGAACACGCCTTCCACCGCTTCTCCTTGCAAGCACGGCAGGGTGTAGCCCTTGGCCCAGTCCTCAATAGCCCAGGCCAACGCCTGCTGCCGCGCAAAGATCTCGGCGCGCGGCGGCGTGTTGGGGCTGTCGAAGCGCAGCCGCGCCAGCACCCGGCCCTGCAGGCCCTGGCTCAGCGCCGACATTGGATAGTCCGGCGAACGCCTGCCGCTTGAGTGCGTCACGCAATTCAACAGCTTCCACCGCGCCGCAGCGTCGGCATCGACGGGATTGGCCCATAGCACAAGGTGCTGGTCGGACTTGAACACGTAGTCCTGCCGCAGCCTGGCCGGGGCACCGCCTGACGCCAAACATGGCACGCGCAGGTTGCGCACATGTTTCTCCACGGCGTCCAGCAAGTCCGGCTCGCCTTCATGCAGCAGCACCAGCATCTGCGGCCGCTGATCCGGGCCGGTGAAAGTGAGCTCAACCTGCACCCGGCCGCCGCGATTGGCGTTGAAGGCCTCAGCCGGGTATGCAGGCTGCTGGTCCGCGCCGGCGCTGTGCTGCACGCAGCGCTGTGCCGCACTGGGCTCGACTGTCACGTCCTGGGCCTGCGCGTTGCAGCACGCCAGTACCCACCACAACCGCAATGCGATGGATGACGGCCTGACCATCTCAGCGGCCCAGCACCTTGCGCACCGTGGCCACCAGGTTGTTGGCGGTCAGGTGGAAGTGGTTGAAAAGTTCTGGCGCCGGCGCGCTTTCGCCGTAGGTGTCGATGCCCACCACCGCCGCGCAGCCGTACTTCCACCAGCCGTGCGTGACGCCGGCTTCAATCGCGATGCGCGGCATGCCAGCCGGCAGCACAGCCTTCTTGTACGCCACGCTCTGGCGGTCGAAAGCGCTGGTGCAGGGCATGCTGACGACGCGCACGGCAATCTTGCGTTTGGCCAGTTCAGCCTGGGCATGCAGCGCCAGCATCACTTCGCTGCCGGTGGCAATGATCACGGCCTGGGCCTTCTTGCGAATGCCGACTTCGCTGGGCTCGGCCAGCACGTAAGCGCCTTTGCTGATTTCGTCGAGTGCCGCCTTGGGCAGGTAGGGCTGGGTCTGGCGCGTCAGCAGCAGCGCGGTCGGCCGGTCGCTGTTGCCAATAGCCATGGTCCAGGCCACCGCCGTTTCCGCGGTGTCGGCCGGGCGCCAGACGTCCAGGTTGGGGATCAGCCGCAGGCTCGCTGCATGCTCCACACTTTGGTGGGTAGGCCCATCTTCACCCAGACCGATGCTGTCGTGTGTGAAAACGTGGATGACGCGCTTCTTCATCAGCGCCGCCATGCGGATGGCGTTGCGGCTGTAGTCGCTGAAGGTCAGGAAGGTGCCGCCGTAGGGAATGAAGCCGCCGTGCAGCGCAACGCCGTTCATGACCGCCGCCATGCCGAATTCGCGCACGCCGTAGTTGATGTGGCGGCCGCCATTCGGGACACCCGCTTCGTTAAAGCGCAGCGCTGCTGTGCTGGAGGTGTTGGTGAGGTTGGACCCCGTCAGGTCGGCGCTGCCGCCCAACAGTTCAGGCATCGCCTTGGTAAAAATTTCCAGCGCGATCTGGCTGGCCTTGCGCGTCGCCACGGCTTCGGCTTTGCTGTGGGCGCCGGTGATGGCGTCGACGGCAATCTGCGCAAAGTTCTCCGGCAGCGCGCCGGCCATGCGGCGCAGGAATTCGCGGGCCAGTTCGGGGTGCGCCTTCTCGTACTCGGCGAAGCCGTCGCCCCAGCGCGCCTGCGCAGCGGCGCCCGCGGTGCGCGCGTCCCAGCCGGCGTAGGCGGCTTCGGGCACGACGAAGGGCTCTGCCGTCCAGTTCAGCGCGCCGCGGGTCAGTTTGATTTCCTCGGCGCCCAGCGCTTCGCCGTGCGCCTTGGCGGTGCCGGCGCGGTTGGGCGAGCCCTTGCCGATGACGGTCTTGCAGATGATGAGCGTGGGCATGTGCACCGACGCGCGCGCCTGCACCAGCGCGGCGTCCACGGCGTCTGCATCGTTGCCGTCCACAGGGCCAACGACGTTCCAGCCCTGCGCCGCAAAACGCAACCCCGCGTTGTCCACATACCAGGGCTCGACGCGGCCGTCGATGCTGATGCCGTTGTCGTCGTACAGCGCAATCAGCTTGTTCAGCTGCCAGGCACCGGCCAGGCCGATGGCTTCGTGGCTGATGCCTTCCATCAGGCAGCCGTCGCCCATGAAAACGTAGGTGTGGTGGTCCACCACGGCATGGCCTTCGCGGTTGAATTCATGCGCCATCAGCTTCTCAGCCAGCGCCATGCCGACCGCATTGGCCAGGCCCTGGCCCAACGGGCCGGTGGTGGTTTCCACACCGGGCGTCAAGTCCACCTCGGGGTGACCCGGGGTCTTGCTGTGCAACTGGCGGAAGCGGCGCAGTTCGCTCATGGGCAGGTCATAACCGCTCAAATGCAGCAGCGCGTACAGCAGCATCGACGCGTGGCCGTTGCTTAGCACGAAGCGGTCGCGGTCGGGCCAGTGCGGGTCGGCCGGGTTGTGCTTCAGGTGCCGGCCCCACAGCGCCACGGCCATGTCGGCCATGCCCATCGGCGCCCCCGGATGGCCGGAGTTGGCCTGCTGCACGGCGTCCATGGCCAGGGCTCGGATGGCGTTGGCCATCAAGGAGGAGTCGGGTTTGAGGATGGCCATGGGGTGCTGCGGTGAGGGTGGCGAAAGCGGCGATTCTAAAAGGCCGCCTGCGGCCGCCGCCCCTGAGGCCGACCCGCTTCGTATCATCCTCACCATGCAAGGACTGCACCTCACGGCCGATTTGCGCGGTTGCCCCACAGACCCGGCCAACCCGGCGACCCACGCCGCCCTGGCTGACGCCGACGCGCTGCGAACGCTCTGTCTGCAAGCGGTTGCTGGCGCGGGGCTGCACGCCGTGGGCGAACTGTTTCACCGCTTCCCGGCGCCCGGTGGTGTGACCGGCGTGGTGCTGCTGGCCGAATCGCACCTGGCGGTGCACACCTGGCCAGAACTGGGTGCCGTGACGCTGGACGTGTATGTCTGCAACCTGGGGCGTGACAACAGCGCGCGGGCGCAGGCGCTGTTGGCGCTGCTGGAAGCCGCGTTCGACCCCGGCCACAGCGAGCACCACCGTGTGCTTCGAGGAGAGTCGCGAGGGAAGTCCCAACCGAATTCTGCCGCTGGGCAGGCTCGTGGAGGACATCGGAGTCAAGGTTGAATGGAGGGGTGCCGCGATGAGATTCATCAGTTTCAGCGACAAGGGTGGCGCCGCAGGCTGGGGCGTTCTGGTGGGTGATGGCGTGGTCGAAAGCCAGCGCCTGGGCGCCGATGTGCCGGCCACGATGCAGGGCCTGATCGAGTCGTGCAGCGCGGCGCCAGCGCTGCTGGCGAAGTGGGCTGCGCGGGCACTGCTGCACGCGCCCACGCGCTTGTCCTCCTTGAGGCTGCTGCCGGTGGTGCCGGCGCCCGGCAAGATCATCTGCCTGGGCGTGAACTACGTCGACCACGCCAAGGAAGGCGGCAACACGGTGGCCGACTATCCGGCGCTGTTCCTGCGCTGCAGCACATCACTCCTGGCGCACGGCGCGCCGCTGCAACTGCCGCGCATCAGCAGCAAGCTCGACTTTGAAGCTGAGCTGGCGCTGGTGATTGGCCGGCGCGCGCGCTTTGTGACGGAGGCCGACGCGCTGCAGCACGTCTTTGGCTATGCCTGCTTCAACGACGCGTCGCTGCGCGACTACCAGCGCAAGACCACGCAGTGGACGATCGGCAAGAACTTTGACGCCACCGGCGGCTTCGGGCCCAGCCTCGTCACCGCCGATGAACTGCCGCCCGGCTGTTTGGGCCTGCACATCGAAAGCCGCCTGAACGGCCAGGTGATGCAAAACGCCAACACGTCCGACATGGTGTTTGGCGTCGCGCGCACGCTGTCGCTCTTGAGCGAAGCGCTGACGCTGGAGCCCGGCGACGTGGTGGTGATGGGCACTCCGGCCGGCGTGGGCTACGCCCGCACGCCACCGGTGTGGATGAAGGCCGGCGACGTGATCGAGGTCGAGATCGAGCGCATCGGCGTGCTCAGCAACCCGGTGGTGGCACCAGGAAGCGAGGGTCTCCCGAGCCCCTTGACCCCCTCGGGGGGCGGACGACGTACCCCGTCGGCCCGGGGGTGGGCATGAGAAATATCGAGCTCGACAACATCACGCAGGCTGCGGCTGGCAGTTTTGATGGCGTGCCCGATGCCCGGCAGCGTGAACTGCTGCAAGCGCTGGTGCAGCATCTGCATGCCTACGCCAAGGCGACGAAGCTGACGCATGAAGAGTGGCGCGCTGCGCTGGCCTTCCTGCACCGCACGGGCGACATCAGCAGCAGCAGCCGCAGTGAGTTTTCTTTGTTGTCGGACGTGCTGGGTCTGTCAAGCCTGGTGGACCTGGTCGCCAGCGCACCCGGTGCAACATCTGGCGGAACAACCGGGGCAACAACCGGGGCAACAACCCGGGCAACAACCGGGGCAACAACCGGGGCAACAACCGGCGCCACCACCGGCGCCACACCCGGCAGCGTGCTCGGCCCCTTCCACACCGCAGGTTCGCCCTGGTGCGCCAATCCTGCCGACCTGACGGCCGGAAACGCTGGCCGCGTGGTGCTGATGCGCGGCCGGGTGCTGGGCACGGACGATCAGCCGTTGCCAAACGCCACGCTCGACTTCTGGCAGAACGCCGACAACGGCCTGTACTGGCAGATCGACCCCGCTCAGCCGCACGACAACCTGCGGTGTCAGATGAAGGTGGACGACGCGGGCCGTTTCGCCATCCGCACCATCCGCCCGCGGCCCTACCAGATTCCCACCGACGGCCCGGTCTGGCTCGACCTTATCGGCCCCGCCGGCCGCAGCGCCTGGCGGCCGGCGCATGTGCACCTGATCGTCAGCGCCCCCGGGCACCGGACCCTGGTGACCGAGCTCTTTGACGCCGAGGATCCTTACCTCGACAGCGACGCTGTCTTCGGCGTGCGCGCGGCGTTGGTGCAGCAATACGCGACGGTGCCCGACGCCGATGAGCCGGTGATGGAGCTGGACATCCGGCTCGCACCCGCAACCAGCTAACTCCCAAAAGCAGAAGACCGCGGGCCGCCGTTCCATGCTCGACACATCGGCCCACCCTGGCTGTGGGCATCGTCGTCAGCTGCGCGTTGCCGGGCAGGTGCGTGGCAACGCCATTGAATGCCACATCGGCGGTCTGCCCAACTTCAGCGTGAAGGATCCTCTGAGCCGGGCTATGCGGGACGGATCAGCACCTTGCGAAAGCGGATCGTGCCGCCTGCGGACTGCAGCGCCACCGGCCCGGCCTTGAGCCGCGCGTCACGCACATCCACCGTCTGCACGCCGTTGAAGGCCACCACCAGGCGGTCGCCACGGGCCGACACATCAAAGGTGTTCCAGCGGTTGGCGGCCTGTGGGTAAGGCTGCGCCACCTTGGCGACGTTGACTATCGCCGCGGTGCCATAGCTGGGGTCGGGGCGGCGGTCGAAGATGTTCACTTCGTAGGTGTTGTCCGCCGTGATGGTGGCGCGGTCCTGGCAGCGCAGGAAGATGCCGCTGTTGCAGTCAGCGTCGGCCCAGAATTCAGCGCGCAAATCGAAGTCGGCATAACTGTCCTTGGACACCAGGAAGCCGCCAACGCCGGCCTTGCCCTGCAGGGTGCCTTCGACAAAGCTCCAGTTGCCCTTGCCCACCTCGGCCCAGCCGTCGAAGTTTGGCTTGGCCGCACCGTCCACCAGCGTCACCCAGGCGCTGCCAGTGGTGGCGCAGCCGGACAAGGTGCCGCCGATGCCGGCCAGGCCGCTGGCGATGAAGTGTCTGCGGTCAATCATCGGTGTCTCCGGTTTTTAGGGGGGATGCGGCATGCTGGGCAAGCAGCGGCCAAAGCGCAATGCGTGCGCACCCGTGTTGGGGGCTGGCTGACCGCCAGAGGGCGACCGAGGCCGGCTTCAGCGACTACGTCATCAAGCCCATCGACCTGCCGCTGCTGCTGGCCACGGTGGGCCGCTTTCTGCCGAAATGAGGGTCAAGATGCCAGCACGTGCCTTGCGCGGTGCAGGCGCACAAAGAGGTTTTGTTGACTGATCCGCAACGCCGCGCAGACGTCTTCGG
>JAYSYB010000137.1:0-2110 GCA_043716775.1 Rubrivivax sp. | reverse complement strand
GCAAGCCCACAGTGACGACCTGCGTGCCGGCGGCTTCGATCGCGCTGCGCAGCACTGCAGGCGACGGATAGCTGGCGGTGCCGAGGAAGAAGCGGCTGTGGAGCTCGACGCCCCCGATGGCAAGTTTCAAGGGGTCATCCTCCGGTGATGGGTTGAAAGGTGGTGACCGCGTCGCCCTGCTGCAAGCGGCAGCTCTGGCGCTGCGTGCGCGGCACGAAGTTGCCGTTGACGGCGGTGGCCAGAGCGGCCGGTGTCTGGCCCAGCGACTTGACCAGCACGTCGAGCGTGGTGCCGTCTTCGAGCTGGCGCGGCTCGCCGTTGAGGCGGATCTCGATCATCAAGGGGTCTCCTGCGGTGTGCGGGCCGGGCGGGCGAAGCCGCTGCCGACAGCGGTCTCCAGCGCGGTCTCGACGAGCCCGGGCGCGATCAGCCAGCCATGGCGGAACAGTCCGTTGATGCGCACCAGGCCGGGTTGCACCTCGATGCACGGCAGGTTGTCGGGCAGCGCCGGTCGCAGGTTGGTTTCGCTGTGCACGATGCGCGCTTCCGCGAGTGCGGGCACGATGCTGTGCGCCGCCGCCAGCAGCTCGACCGTGCTGCGCAGCGAAACCGGTGAGCGGTCTTCGCTTTCGATCTCACTGGCGCCGACAACGACGAGGTCGGGCGCCCGCGGCACCAGGTACACCCGGTGGCGCGCATGCAGCAGGCGCACGGGCCGGCACAGGCCCAGGCCCGGCGCCTGCAGCCAGAAGATCTCGCCGCGCACGCCCCGCACCGACAGTTGCGGGCGGGCGCCGACGCCGCGCACGTCGAAGACCCAGTCGAAGGCGGTAGGGCCACGGGGCAGCAGCAGCCGTCCTGGCTCTACCGCGGCCACCAAGGAGCCCCAGTGCCAGTCGATGCCGGGACGGCTGGCGGCGAGGGCGGCCATCGCCTGCACGGTATGGATTCGGCCCTCGCCGGGCAGCAGCCAAGCGTGCAGGCCGCTGCGCAGCGCGGGTTCCAGCGCGGCCAGCTCGGCCGCTGTGACCGTCTGTGCCGCATGGCCCGGCGGGGCCTTGTGCGCCAGCACATCCAGCACGCGCCGTGCAGCGCCAGCGTCTTCGCGGTGCGCGACCAACAGGCTGCCGTCACAGCTGAATTCCACCGGCGCAGGCAGCTCGGCCAGGATCTGCGGCCACAGCTCGATGGAGCGCAGCCCCCAGCGAAAGACCCGCTCGTCCGCAGACTCCAGCTCGGCCAGCGGACTGAGCATGCCGGCGGCCGTCCAGCCCGCGGCGCCACGCGCTTCGGGGCCTTCGGCCGGGTCATGCACCTCGACCCGGTGGCCGGCGCGTGACAGCGTGAAGGCCAGCAGCCGGCCCAGCAGCCCGGCGCCGGCAATGCCGATGCGCAGCGGTGGTGTCCCCCGTGCCGTCATGCTGCGCTGTCCAGCGTGGGGTGCAGCGGACCGACCGGCTGGCCGGCCCGGGCTTGGGCGTCTTGCCGCCCCTGCTCGAAGGCCTGCTGCAACGCTGCCACCGTCAGCCGCGGGTCGCTGCCCAGGCCCCGCAGCACACAGACGCCCGACGCGCCGGCCGCCGCGGTCTGGCGCACCTGCTCTGGCGTCAGGATGCCGCCGATGGCCACCACGGGTGCGTCCGCGACACGGCACCACCAGGCCAGGTTGTCCAGGCCCTGCGGTCGCCAGGGCATGTCCTTGGTGGTGGTCGGCCAGACCGGGCCGCAGGCAATGTACTGTGGTGTCAGGCTACGCGCGCGGCACAACTCCCAGACGGCGTGCGAACTGACGCCCAGGCCGAGGCCGCTGGCGCGGAACTCGGCGTGGCCAGCGTCGTCCAGCGCCAGCAGGTCTTCCTGGCCCAGGTGCACTGCGCGTGCGCCCAGTTCGGCCGCCAGGCGCCAGTGGTCGTTGATGAACAGCCGTGCACCATGTCCGTCAGCCGCTGCCAGGCTGTCGTGGACGGTCTCGCGCAAGGCTTCATTCCAGGCCGCGTCGGCGTCGGCCGGCCGTTTGACCCGCAGTTGCACGGTGCGCACACCAGCCTTCAGCACACTGCGCAGCGCGGCAGCGTTGTCGACGATGGCGTACAGGCCGAGCGGCGGATCC
>JAYSYB010000136.1:0-2111 GCA_043716775.1 Rubrivivax sp. | reverse complement strand
GCGGCGCTGGCGGCAAACCTGGATGCGATGGGGTTTTTCCCCACCACGCATGCAGTATTCGGTGCCATGGCCGATAAGGATTTGGCCACCATGCTGGCTTCAGTCAACCCGCTGATCGACAAATGGTATTTCACTGATTTGCCGACGCCGCGGGCTGCTTATGCCGACGCTTTGCAAGCTCAATGGCAGGCCCAAAACACCCGCCACGACGTCACGTCGGCCTTGTTTAAAACCCCCATGCTCGCCCTGCAAGCCGCCATCGATGCCGCAGACCCCGCTGATAGAATCGTCGTCTTTGGATCGTTCTACACCGTCGGTGGCGTTCTGAAGGACGGGATCCCCCGGCTTCAGGCCAGACGACCGGGCTCCTGAAGGCCCCAGCCAGGCACCATTCATGGCCTTTTTCAAGTTTCGGAAAGCTGGCGACGATTCCGCCTCCAGTCCCCGCCAGAGCGAAAGCATCGAGGCGATGCGCAGGCGCGCGAGGCACCGGCTGATCGGCGCTGCCGTGCTGGTGCTGGCCGGCGTGATCGGCTTCCCCCTGCTGTTCGACACCCAGCCGCGTCCGGTGGCCGTGGACATCCCGATCGAGATTCCCGACCGCAACAAGGTCAGGCCGCTGACGCTGCCGCGGCCCGAGGCGCAGGGCCCGGTGACGGTGGCATCGGCCTCGCCGCCCGCGGTGGTGGCCGCAGTGCCTGTTGAACCGCCATCGGCTCCGGAACCGAAGGCCCAAGACCAGCCCGCCGCAGCGCCGACGCCGGAGCCGGTGCCTGCGATTGCCAAGGTTCAGCCCAAGCCGGAGCCGAAACCGGAGCCCAGGCCGGCGGCGAAGGCCGTATCGCCTGACGAAGGCGCGAAAGCGCGCGCCCTGCTGGACGGCAAGCCGCTTGCTGACACTGCCGTGGCGGCCGAAGGGCGATTCGTGGTGCAGGTGGGAGCCTTCGCCGATCCGGCGAAGGCGCGCGAGACGCGGCTGCGGGTCGAGAAGGTGGGCTTGAAGACCTACACCAGCGTCGCCGAGACCAAGGACGGCAAGCGGATCCGGGTGCGCGTGGGTCCGTTCGCCAGTCGCGGCCAGGCCGACAAGGCGGCGGAAAAAATCAAGGGGCTGGATTTGCCGGCCGCCATCCTCACCTTGTGAGGATCCCTGCCTGATGGCCCCGCTGGATTGGATGTTTCTCGCCGTGCTGGTGGCGTCGCTGGCGCTCGGTGCGTGGCGTGGTCTGGTGTACGAGGTGTTGTCGGTGCTGGGCTGGATTGCGGCGTTCGTGCTGGCCCAGTGGCTGGCGCCGGACGCGGCGGCGTGGCTGCCGATGGGTGGCTCCGGCGACGCGGTCCGCTACGCCGCCGGCTTCGTGCTGGTGTTCGTCGTCGCCGCCTTCGCCGCCGGCATTGTGGCGTGGTTGCTGAAGAAGCTGGTCGAGGCAGCGGGCCTGCGGCCGGTGGACCGGACTCTGGGCGCGGCCTTCGGTCTGGTGCGCGGCGCGGTGCTGCTGCTGGCCGCGGCCGTCGTGGTCAACATGACGCCCCTGCGCAGCGGGCAGTGGTGGATGGAGTCGACAGGGGCCGGCGTTTCGACGACGGTGCTCAAGGGTTTGAAGCCGGTGTTGCCCGAGCGGTTCGGGCAGTACCTCCCCGGTTAGCGTTTTAGAGAGCCAGAACCATGTGTGGAATCGTCGGCGTCGTCAGCAACGCCCCAGTCAACCAGCTGATCTACGACGCCTTGCTGCTGTTGCAGCACCGCGGCCAGGACGCGGCCGGCATCGTCACCCAGAAAGAGCGCAAGTTCTTCATGCACAAGGCCAAGGGCATGGTGCGCGACGTGTTCCGCACCCGCAACATGCGCGGCCTGCCGGGTGACGTCGGCCTCGGGCAGGTGCGCTACCCGACGTCCGGCAACGCCTACAGCGAGGAAGAGGCCCAGCCGTTCTACGTCAACGCGCCCTACGGCATCGTGCTGGTGCACAACGGCAACCTCACCAACGCGCAGGCCCTGAAGGCCGAACTGTTCACCAGCGACCACCGCCACATCAACACCGAGAGCGATTCGGAAGTGCTGTTGAACGTGTTCGCGCACGAGCTGGAGAAGGCCACGCGCGGCGTGCAGC
>JAYSYB010000135.1:0-6587 GCA_043716775.1 Rubrivivax sp. | reverse complement strand
TCATGCCCTGCCTTGGCCAGGTAGTAAGCCGAGGCCACGCCGATCACCCCACCCCCGAGCACCAGAACCTTCATGCAACACCGCCTCTTTGTTGGCTTGCCACTGTAGCCAGGGCGGCGGCGGCAACGTGCAGCGTTTTCCAAGACAATCGCCGCATGATTGCAGCTTCCGCGCCGCCCAAGCTGTCGATGGTTCAGCTGCTGGTCTGCGGCGCCGCCATCGTCACGCTCAGCATGGGCATCCGCCACGGCTTTGGCCTGTGGTTGCAACCGGTCACCATGGACCGCGGCTGGACGCGCGAAACCTTTGCTTTTGCCATCGCCATCCAGAACCTGGTGTGGGGCTTGTTCGGGCCGCTCACGGGCATGCTGGCCGACCGCTTTGGTGCCTTCCGGGTACTGACCATCGGCAGCATGTTTTACGCGGCGGGCCTGACTGTGATGGCGGTGGCCACATCGGGCGCCACCTTCCTGTTCGGCGTTGGCCTGTTGATCGGCATTGCGCATTCGGGCACCACCTATGCCGTGGTGTACGGCGTGATCGCGCGCAACGTGCCGGCTGAAAAGCGCTCATGGGCTATGGGCATCACGGCAGCGGCGGGTTCATTCGGCCAGTTCTTGATGGTGCCGGTGGAGACCGGCCTCATCAGCGGCATCGGTTGGCAGAACGCGCTCTTTGTGCTGGCCTGCATGGCGCTGGTCATCGCCCCGTTGGCGATCGGCCTGCGCGAGCCGGCCACGCATGCTGCCGTGCACCAGCAAAGCGTGGGTTCGGCGGTGCGCGAGGCCTTTGCCAACCCGAGCTTTCGCTGGCTGACTGCCGGCTATTTCGTCTGCGGCTTCCAGGTCGTTTTCATCGGCGTGCACATGCCCAGCTACCTAAAAGATCACGGCATGTCGCCAGCTGTGGCGACCACCGCGCTGGCGCTGATCGGCCTCTTCAACGTCTTTGGCACATACGCCGCCGGCAGCCTGGGGCAGCGAATGCCCAAGAAGTACATCCTGTCGGCGATCTACCTGCTGCGCTCGGTGGTGATCGTGGCCTTTATCACCCTGCCGCTTACACCCTGGAGCGTGTACATCTTCTCCGCCGTGATGGGCGTGCTGTGGCTAAGCACCGTGCCGCCCACCAACGCCATCGTGGCGCAGATCTTCGGCGTGCAGTACATGAGCATGCTGGGCGGCTTCGTCTTCCTGAGCCACCAGCTGGGCGCTTTCATGGGCGCGTGGCTGGGCGGCAAGCTCTACGACAGCACCGGCAGCTACGACGTGGTGTGGTGGATCGCCGTGGTGCTGGGCGTGGTGGCTGCGCTGGTGAACCTGCCGGTGCGTGAGGCCGCCATTGAGCGCGGCGTGCCGCAGCCGGCGTGAACAAGCTTCTGCTCAAGGCCTTGGGCTGGACGCTGGCAGGCGTCGCTCTTGCAGCTGTCTACATGGCCTACCAGAACCCGCACCTGGCGCGCGACCTGGCCGCACAACTGTGGGCCTGTTTTTGAACCACGCCATCGGCAGTCCATCGACCTGGGTCACACGCTTTGCGCCGCTCGTCACGGCTGGCGGCAGCGTGCTGGACGTGGCCTGCGGCAGCGGCCGCCATGTGCGCTGGTTGGCCGCAAAGGGCTGGCGCGTCACCGCTGTTGATCGCGACACGGCAGCCGTGGCGCCGCTGCAGGGCCTGGCCGAAGTGGTGGTGGCCGACATCGAATCCGGCCCCTGGCCGCTGCCAGGCCGCCGCTTCGACGGCATCATCATCACCAATTATCTTTGGCGCGCGCTCTGGCCGGATATTTTTGCCGCACTGGCGGACGGCGCGGTGTTCATCCATGAAACCTTCGCTGACGGCCAGCAACACATCGGCAAACCGTCGCGGCCAGAATTCTTGCTGCAACCCGGGGAACTGCTGCAGGCTTGCGCGGGTCTGCGGGTGGTGGCTTTTGAAGACGGCTTCGAGACAGAACCCGCGCGCTTTGTGCAGCGCATCGTGGCGGTGAAAGAGCCGCCCGGACTCACCCCGCCGCGCCGCTACTGCCTGGCTAGCCGGCCAGCTAAAATCGAGGAATTGGCTTGAACACAGCCCAGAACCGAGACCGAATGAACCCCATTACAGGCAGCATCGTGGCTCTGGTCACGCCGATGAACGCAGACGGCAGCGTGGACTACCCGGCGTTGAAAAAACTCATCGACTGGCACATCGCCGAGGGCACCGACTGCATCGGCGTTGTCGGCACCACGGGTGAATCGCCCACGGTGTCGATGCAAGAGAACTGCGAGATCATCCGCGCTGCCGTGCAGCACGCCGCCGGCCGCGTGCCCATCATGGCCGGCACCGGCGCCAACGCCACCGCTGAAGCGATTGAACTCGCGCACTTTGCCAAGGAAGTGGGTGCCACCTGCCACCTGTCGGTGGTGCCGTACTACAACAAGCCTTCGCAGGAAGGCATTTACCAGCATTTCAAGGCCATCGCCGAAGCCGTGGACCTGCCGCTGGTGCTGTACAACGTGCCCGGCCGCACGGTGGCGGATATGCAGCCAGACACCGTGCTGCGGCTGGCGCGGCTGCCCGGCATCGTCGGCATCAAGGAAGCCAGCGGCGACATCGAACGCGCCTGCCAGCTCATCATGCAGGTGCCCAAGGGTTTTGCGGTCTATTCGGGTGACGACGGCACCGCCGTGGCACTGATGCTGCTGGGCGGCCAGGGCAATGTCAGCGTCACCGCCAACGTGGCGCCGCGCCTTATGCACGAACTGTGCATGGCGGCCCTGCAAGGCGATGCAGCGCGTGCCGCCGCGTTGCAGTTCAAGCTGCTGAGCCTGCACCGCCAACTGTTCTGCGAACCCAGCCCGGCGCCGACCAAATGGGCCCTGTCGCAGATGGGGCTGTGCCAGAACCATCTGCGCCTGCCCATCGTGCCGCTGACCAATGGCGGGCAGGCGCTGGTGGGGCAGGCCTTGCGGGAAGCTGGCTTGCTGCGCTGACCTGACGACTATCTCGAACCCGAATTTCGCAAGATCATTCCCGGCCCACAGGCCCTTTCAATCCATCACGCGCCGCCACGCGGCCGCGTCGGAGACCTCGAACGTGAAATCACTCCCCGCCGCCTTTTCCATCCGCGCCTCCACGCTGGCCCTGCTGGCTGCGCTGGGCATCCAGGCCGGCTGTTCGTCGCTTGATGCCGGCTTGTCCGGTGACAGCATCGATTACAAAAGCACCGCCACCAAGACCAAGCCGCTTGAAGTGCCGCCCGACTTGAGCCAGCTCGCCCGCGACTCGCGCTACCAGCCGCAGGGCGGCGTAATCAGCGCGTCGTCGGCCGGCGCAGCGCCAGCAACGGGGGCTGCAGGGGCTGCGGGGGTTGCAGGGATTTCTGGCGCGGCCGCCGTGGCGCCCACCGTGGCAGTCGCTGCCAACGGCGGCATGCGTGTCGAACGCCAGGGCCAGCAGCGCTGGCTCGTCGTGCCGATGACGCCCGAGCAGTTGTGGCCGCAGGTGCGCGCTTTCTGGGAACAGCGCGGCTTCAACCTGGTGGTGGACGACGCCAAGGCCGGCTTGCTGGAAACCAACTGGGCCGAAAACCGTGCCAAGCTGCCGAGCGACTTGATCCGCAGCACCATTGGCAAGGTCTTCGGCAATCTGTGGGACACCGGTGCACGCGACCAGTTCCGCACCCGCGTTGAACGTACCGCCACCGGCAGCGAGGTCTATATCGCCCACCGCGGCCTTGAAGAGACGTACACCACCGAGCGCAAGGAAAGCACCAGCTGGCGCGCCCGCGCCAGCGACCCGCAGCTCGAAGCCGAGATGCTGACGCGCCTGATGGTTTCGCTGGGCGTCAAGGACGAACCCGCCCGCACCCTGGTGGCCAGTGCGCCCGAGGTGCCCGTCCGCGCGCGCGCGGTGTCTGGCGGCACTGCGATTGAAGTCGATGACCCCTTTGACCGCGCCTGGCGCCGCGTCGGCCTGGCGCTGGACCGCGGCGGCTTCACGGTTGAAGACCGCGACCGCACGTTGGGCGTGTACTACGTGCGCTACGTGGATCCGAAAAACGCCGGCAAGGAAGAGCCCGGCTTCTGGGCGCGACTGATGGGCGACAACACCAACCCGCAAGCCGCCATCCGCTACCGCATCGCCGTCAAGGGCACGGGCGACAAGAGCGTGGTGGCCGTGCTGACCTCGGCGGGTGCTGCCGACGTGGGTGAAAACGGCCAGCGCATCGCGTCTTTGCTGGCCCGCGAATTGCGCTGACGATCCGCCTCGCACTGCGGCACCCATTGCGTGCGCCAGCCCACAGTCAGCGCCGCCCGGTACTGATAGGCTGCAGCAGAAGGTTGATCGCATGTGCAAACACCATCTCCATTTCTACCAAGATCACTATCCGGCGCAGCAGGTCAGTGACTTCCTGGTCGAGGGGTTGGAAGCGGGGGACTGCGGCCTGGTGGTGCTGACCGAGGCACACCGCCAAGCCGTTGAGCGCTATCTGCGCACCTGCGGTGTGCCTTACGAGAAGGCTTGTGTCTTCGTGGATACCGACGAAGCGTTGGCGCAAGTCCGCGCCAGCGGCAGCTTGGACCTGAACCTCACCCGCGAAGTGCTCACACCGTTCATGAGCCCCGCGGCGCGCGGGGCACTGCAACGTGTTCGCACTGTCGGCGACCTGGCACCCACGCTGTGCGCAATGGGCGAAGTGGACGAGGCAATCGCCATTGAGGCCCTGGTGCACAGCCTGAATCAAGAATACGGTGGCTTCACCCTGTGTGCCTATGCGCTGCCGCAGCGTGCGGACGGCTTCGACATGCGCCTGCTGTATCGGCTGAGCGCAGAGCACAACGCGATTCATTTCCCCAGCCAGTTGTGGACGGAACGCTTGGCGCTGCCAGTGCGAGCAGGGCGCGGGACCAACGCCTGAGCTGGAGGTCGGCCAACCGATTGCGCAGATGCCACAGTTGACCCGGAGAAGGGGGAAAAAGGCTTCGATGCTGGCGCGCCCCTGCAGCCCGGCTTGAGGGAAAATCGTGCCATGGAAACTCCTGGCAACCTCTTCTGCGTGGCAGCACCCAGCGGTACTGGCAAGTCAAGCCTGGTAAAGGCGTTGCTGGAACTGGATTCGCGGCTGGCCGTGTCGGTGTCGCACACCACGCGCCAACCGCGCGGACAGGAAGTGGACGGCCGCGAATACTGGTTCATCGAAGAAACGCCGTTCCGCGACAAAATCGCGCACGGTGACTTTTTTGAATGGGCCGAGGTGCACGGCAACTTGTACGGCACCAGCCGCCAGGCGCTGCAAGAGCGGCTGGCGCGCGGTGAAGACGTGGTGCTGGAAATCGACTGGCAAGGCGCGCTGCAGATCAAGCAGCTCTTTGCCCACGCGGTGCTTATCTTCATCATGCCGCCCAGCTGGGGTGAACTCTCGCAGCGCCTGAACCGGCGCGGCGAAGACCCGGCAGACGTCATCAAGCGCCGGCTGGACAATGCGCGCACCGAGGTAGCCCAGGCCCGCCACTTCGACTTTGTTATCATCAACAGTCTTTTTGAGACAGCGCTTTTCGACCTGAAAACGGTTGTTCATTCACAGCGCCTCAAGTACGCCGCCCAGTTGCGCAACCGCTCGCAGGTCTTTGCAGCGCTGGGTCTGGTCTGAAACTGCACCCCCTTTGAAAGCATCCATGGCCCGCATCACCGTTGAAGACTGCCTGGCAAAAATCCCCAACCGCTTCCAACTCGTGCTGGCCGCCACTTACCGCGCGCGCATGCTGAGCCAGGGCCACGCACCCAAGATCGAAACCAAGAACAAGCCTGGAGTGACTGCGCTGCGCGAAATCGCTGCCGGTGAGATCGGCTTGGAAATGCTGCGCAAAGTGCCGGTCTGACGGCGAGTTTTGTCCAGCCCAGACGGGCGCCCTGTCGGCCAGACAGTGCGCCCGTTTTGTTTGCGGGTTTGGATTCGCCCTTGCCCGTAGCGCTTTGAAAAATCCACGCTAAATTCCGGCCATGGGACTGCGCTCACTTGCCGCTGAACTGTTGCCCGCTGCACTGCAGGGGCTGCAGCGTGCGCCGCTGGTGCCGCTGGGCAACGCACCCATTGCTGAAGCGTCCAGTTTCGCCGCACTCACCAACAAGCTCGGTTACCTGTCCAAGGCCGACCTGAAGCAGGTGCGCGAGGCCTACAAGTTTGCCGACGAGGCCCACCTGGGCCAGTTCCGCGCCAGCGGCCAGCCGTACATCACGCACCCCATCGCGGTGGCGGGCCTGTGTGCCGACTGGAAGCTGGATGCGCAAGCCATCATGGCCGCGCTGACGCACGACACCATCGAAGACTGCGGAATCACCAAGGCCGAGTTGATCGAGAAGTTCGGTGCGCCTACGGCCGACCTGGTGGACGGCCTGACCAAGCTCGACAAGCTGCAGTTCAACACCCGAGAAGAAAGCCAGGCCGAGAGCTTTCGCAAGATGCTGCTGGCGATGGCGCGCGACGTGCGCGTGATCCTCATCAAGCTGGCCGACCGTCTGCACAACATGCGCACGATGCAGGCGATGGCGGCCGACAAGCGCATGCGCATCGCGCGCGAAACGCTTGAGATTTACGCGCCGAT
>JAYSYB010000134.1:0-6601 GCA_043716775.1 Rubrivivax sp. | reverse complement strand
GCTGGACGGTTCGCGGGCAAAGAAGTCGAGCGCACCGCCTTCACGCCAGCCTTCCACCGCCGCGTGCACCAAACCAGCCAATTGGCGGTGGCGCGCCAGCACTTGCGGGAGGCCTTCGCGGGCGATGAGGCCAAGCGCGGCAACCAATGCGGCCAGCAGGTTCTGCGGCGGCGTGCCGCAGAACTTGCGGTATGACAGCGGGCTCTTGCGCAACACCATGTCCCAGTAAAAGCGCGGCGCCGGGTTGCGCTGCGCGGCCGAAAAGGCTGCCGCATTGGTTGCGACAAAGCCGATGCCGGGCGGGCTCATCAAGCCCTTTTGCGACGCGCCCACGGCCACGTCCACGCGCCACGCATCCATCGTGAAAATTTCGGCAGCGAGCGATGCGACCACGTCCACCACCAGCAGCGCCGGGTGGTCTGCCGCGTCCAGTGCCGCGCGCAGCGCGGGCACGCTGCTGGTGATGCCACTGGATGTGTCGGTGTGGACCACGAAGACGGCGACGATCTCGTGCTTTACATCCTGCTGCAGCGCTGAATGCACGGCCGCCGCGTCGATCGGCAAACCTTCGATCCATGCCGTGCGCTGCACGCGGCGGCCCAGCGCTTCGGTCTGCACCGCCCACGATTCCGAGAAGTGACCCGTCGCCGGGATCAGCACCAGGCCGTTCGGCGGCACGATGTTTTCAACCACCGCTTCCCACGCGCCGTGGCCGTTGCAGCCGTACAAAAAGATGTCGGCATCGCGGGTCTGCAGCAACTGCTTCAAGCCTTGTTCACAGGCGGCAATGGTTTCATCGACACGCGGGTCGCCCATGTCCATGGGCTGGCGCATCAGTGCGTGCAGCACCTCGTCGGGCAGGGGTGTGGGCCCGGGAGAATGCAGCAGGCGGCGGCCGGGAATGCGGGGCGGTGTGCTCATCCAGCAATGGTAAGCGGGGTGCCCGACCCGGCCTGCCGCGACAATTGCCACCGCCTCATCAACAACACCGTCGGGAAGCCGCACCATGGATCGCCGAGACTTCATCACCCGCGCCAGCGCCGCTGGATGGGCAGGCACACTGGCCGCCAGGCCCGCATGGGCGCAGGCCAAGCCGATCCGCGTCATCGTGCCCTTCGCTGCCGGCGGCGCCATTGACGTGACGGCGCGTGTGCTGGCTGAAGCGGCGCGCAGCGCACTCGGCAACATCGTCATCGAAAACAAGCCCGGTGGTGGCGGTGGCATTGGCGTGGACATGGTGGCCAAGGCGCCGCCAGACGGCCTGACGCTGGGCATTGCCGCAGTGGCGATGCATGCCATCAACCCGTGGCTCTTTACGAAGCTGCCCTACGACCCGATCAAGGACTTCGCGCCCATCACGCAGATGGTGCGCATCCCCAATGTGCTGGTGATGAATGCCGACACCGCCAAGCGCTTGAACATCGCTTCGCTGAAAGATTTTCTGGCCTATGCCAAGGCCAACCCGGGCAAGCTGAACTACGCCAGCGGCGGCAACGGCAGCGCGGGCCACCTGGGCGGCGAAATCTTCAAGCAGCGCGCCGGCTTCTTTGCCGTGCACATCCCCTACAACGGCGGCGCACCTTCGCAGCTGGCGTTGATGTCGGGCCAGGTCGACTACAGCCTGGACAACCTGGCGACGGCCGCCGTCAACATCCGCGCCGGCAAGCTGCTGCCACTGGCCGTGACGTCTTCACAGCGCAGCCCGCTGCTGCCCGACGTGCCGCCCATCGCCGACACGCTGCCGGGCTTTGAGATAGACACCTGGTGGGGGCTGATCGCACCCGCCGGCACGCCGCGCGATGTGGTGTCGCGGCTGAATGCCGCTTTTGTGTCGGCCCTGCAGGCGCCGGAGACGAAGACACGTTTTGCGCAGCTGATGGCTGAGCCAGTGCCAAGCACGCCAGAGCAGTTTGCTGGGCTCATTCAGCGGGAGTTGAAGCGCTATGAGAGCGTGGTGAAGGCGAGTGGCGCGAAGGCTGACTGAAAGCCGACTGCGGGCCTGCCTCACCAGCGCGGCGGCCGTTTGTCAATGAAGGCCTGCACGCCTTCCAGCGCGCTGCTGTCCATCATGTTGCAGGCCATCGTCTGCGCCGCGTCGTCGTACGCGGCTTGTTGGCCCAGTTCCAGCTGGCGGTAAAAGAGAGCCTTGCCCATCGCGATGGCGACACGCGGTTTGCTGACGATGCGCTGCACCAGCGCGTCGACCTCCGCGTCAAGCTGATCGGCATTCACGACGCGGTTCACAAGGCCCTGCAACCGCGCTTCTTCGGCGCTGATGAAGTCGCCCGTCACCAGCATCTCGAAGGCCGCCTTGCGCTGCAGGTTGCGGCTCAGCGCCACGCTCGGGGTGCTGCAGAAAAGGCCCAGGTTGACGCCGCTGACGGCAAAGCGCGCTTCGCGCGCGGCCACCGCCAGGTCGCACTGCGCAACCAGTTGGCAGCCCGCCGCAGTGGCCATGCCCTGCACGCGCGCGATCACCGGCACGGGCAGCTTCTGGATGCTCATCATCATGCGGCCGCACTGCGCAAAGAGCTGCTCGTAGTAGGGCAGCGACGGCTCGGCGCGCATCTCTTTCAAGTCGTGGCCGGCGCAGAAGGCCTTGCCGGCGGCGGCCAGCACCACCACGCGCACGCTGTCGTCCTGGGCGACGCGGTCGAGGGCGATTTGCAATGCGTCCAGCAGCGGCGCGCTCAGCGCGTTGAAGGCCTGCGGGCGGTTCAGTGTGAGCCTCAGCACGCCGCGCGTGTCTTGCTCGCTCAATATCAAGTCGGTTGGCGTCATGGTGTTTCCCTCAGGCCTGCCACTCATTCGTTGGCTGCGGACGACTTGGCCCGCTCGCGCAACTGAAACTTCTGGATCTTGCCGGTGCTGGTCTTGGGGATGGCCTCGAAGCGTATTTCTCGCGGCACCTTGTAGCCAGCCAACAGCGCCTTGCAGTGCGCCACCAGCTCAGCCGCCGTCACCACCGCGCCGGCCTGGATTTCGACAAAGGCGACCGGCGTTTCGCCCCACTTCTCGTCGGGGCGCGCGACCACGGCGCAGGCCAGCACCGCAGGGTGGCGGTAGAGCGCGTCTTCGACTTCGAGGCTGCTGATGTTTTCACCGCCGCTGATGATGATGTCCTTGCTGCGGTCCTTGATCTTGACGTAGCGGTCACTCTCCATCACCGCCAGATCGCCGGTGTGAAACCAGCCGCCTTCGAAGGCCTGGGCGGTGGCCTGCGGGTTCAACAGGTAACCCTTCATGACGATGTTGCCGCGGAACATGATCTCGCCCATGGTCTGGCCGTCGGCGGGCGTGGCCTTCATGGTTGCGGGGTCCAGCACGGTCATGCCTTCTTGCAGCATGTAGCGCACGCCTTGGCGGCCGTTCAGGCGCGTCTGGTCCGACAGACTCTGTGCCGCCCAGGACGTGCGCTTGACGGCCACCGAGGCCGGGCCGTAGGACTCCGTCAGACCATAGACGTGCGTGATGTCGAAGCCGATCTTTGCCATGCCCTCGATCATCGACGCCGGCGGCGCCGCACCCGCCACCATGCCGCGCACTTTTTGGGTTATGCCTTCGCGCAGCTTGGGGTCGGCATGGATGATGAGGTTGTGCACGATGGGCGCGGCGCAGTAATGGTCGGCGCCGTGTTCACGCATCGCGTGCAGGATCGCGGCTGCCTCCACGCGGCGCAGGCAGATGTGCGTGCCGCCCAGCATGGCCACGGTCCACGGAAAGCACCAACCGTTGCAGTGGAACATCGGCAGCGTCCACAGGTATCTGGGAAAGTGCGGCATGGTCCAGGTGGCCGCGTTGCACACCGCGTTCAGGTAGGCGCCGCGGTGGTGGGTGACGACGCCCTTGGGGTCGCCAGTCGTGCCGCTGGTGTAGCTCAGCGCAATGGCGTCCCATTCGTCAGTGGGCCCCTGCAGCACTTGCAGCGGCGCATGCGCGGCCAGCAGCGCTTCGTATTCATGGGCGCCCAGGCGTTCACCGGGGCCGCTGTATTCGCTGTCGCAGACGTCGATGACCACCACCGTGCGGCCGTGCTCGCTGTGCAGCAGGTGCAGGGCCTTGGCGATGGTGGGCGCAAATTCGCGGTCGGTGATCAAGACCTGCGATTCGCAGTGGGCCAGCTGCCAGGCCAGCAGGTGCGCGTCCAGCCGCGTGTTCAGCGTGTTGAGCACGGCATTCAGCGCCGGCACCGCGTAGTGCGCTTCCACCATTTCCGGCGTGTTGGGCAGCATGACGCTGACCGTGCTGTTGCGGGCCACACCCAGCGCTGCCAGCGCGGCACCCAAGCGTGCGCTGCGCTCGCGCGTCTGCGCCCAGGTGTAGCGGCGCGCGCCGTGCAGCACGGCTGGCAGGTCAGCAAAGACTTCGGCGCTGCGCTCGACAAAGCTCACCGGCGACAGAGGCGCGTGGTTCGCAGCCGTCTTGCCCAGATGCTGTTCGTAGATGTTCATGGGGATGTGTCTCCTTCTGGGGTGGCGCCACGAAGCAGGCACTGTGCACAGGCGCTGGCCTAGCATAGTGGCGAAACGGCGGCTGGATGGCCAGCGGGCGTTCAGGGGGATCAGAGGAGGACAGACGATGCGCTTCGTTCCTGGGCTCACGGTGCAGTGGCTGGCCCACCGGGTGGTGGCCGCCACAATGTTGGCGATGCCGCTCTTGCACACCCCGGCGCACGCCGACGCGCTGGCCCGATATGTGCAAACCCAGCTCACCCGCCAGCACCTGCCGGGCCTGGCGCTGGTGGTGTTGAAGGACGGCAGACGCGTTCAGTCACGCAGCTTCGGCTGGGCTGACCTTGAACGCCGGGTGCGCGTCACCCCGGACACGCTGTTCGAGATCGGTTCCGTCACCAAACAGTTCACCGCTGTGGCGCTGATGCTGCTGGTGGAAGACGGCAAGCTGGGGCTCGATGACCTGCTATCCAGCCACCTGCCCGGCATGCCCGAAGCCTGGCAAGGCGTGACGCTGCGCCACCTGCTGACGCACACCTCGGGCATCGCTGACTACGAAGAGATCATGGGCTACGTCGGCTACCGGCAGGTGATGCCGTCCGAACAGGTAATTGCGGTCGTCGCCACGCGGCCGCTGGAGTTTGTGCCCGGCGAACGCGTCAACTACAGCAACACCGGCTACTTCCTGCTGACGCTGGTGATCGAAAAGGCCAGCGGCCAGCCTTTCACCCGCCTGCTGCAAGAGCGTGTGCTGCTGCCCGCCGGCATGCTGCGCACTGGCAGCAGCGAACCCACGCGCGTGTTGCCGCGCCGTGCCGCCGGCTACGAATTCAAGGACGGCGTCTTCCAGAACCGCGACGCGATGCAACCCTCTGCCACCGGCGGCGCTGGCATGCTGGTGTCCACGCTGGCCGACCTGGAACGCTGGGACGCAGTGCTGGACCGCCGCGCCTTGCTGCGCCCCGCGAGTTGGCAGTTGTTGTGGACTGAGGCGCCGCTCAACAACGGCAAGGGCAGCGGCTATGGCATGGGCTGGTTCGTGGGCACGATGCGCGGCCGCCCGCTGCTGGAACACAGCGGCGGCACGCCCGGCTTCACGACGCAGGTGCTGCGCCTGCCGCAAGACCGGCTGACGGTGATCGTGTTCGGCAACTGCTACAACAGCAACGCGGTCACCGATGTGGCGGGCCACCTGGCACGCCTGCACCTGCCGGCGCTGCGCTACAAGCCCATCGCCGACACCGAGCCTGCCAAGGCCGTGCGGCTGCGCGAATTCCTGGCCCACCGGGCCGACGCCCTGCCTCACCACTCGCCGCTGACGACTGCGCTGGCGGCCCGCGTGGACAAGGTGTGGGCGGTGCGCCAGAGTTACTACCAGGCGCTGGGCCCGCCTTTGTCGCTGCGACTCGTTGAACGAGAAGAAAAGGACTCGAAGACCTGGTTTCGCTACCGCGTGAAGTACGCGGACACGGTGCGGCTGGTGCGCGCCACGTTCGACACCCAGGGGCTGATCGACGACGTGGTCAGCGAAGACGAGTAGCAAGGTTGAACAACCAGCACGATCAGCGGCTGGTCGGGCCGGCGCAGATGCCCAACCGTCGTGCGCCTACGGCCGCCTGCCGCTGCCGCAGCCATCGGCTTGCTGGTGTCTGCCCTGCCCCTTGCATCAAAAGCCCAGGTACCGCAGCCGTTGGCGCAGGTGGACGCGCTGGAGGGCCTGTCCGGCAAGCAGGCCACCTTCCGCCGCTCGCAAGCCTTCGGCCGACCCGGTGCTGCTGGCGCGGCCCGCGCCCTATGCGCTGTCGCTGGGCCGGCGGTTGACGGAAGCAGCGAAGAAAGCCGCAGGCTCTGCGCGCAGCGGCGTCGGCCGGCGCCTGGCCGCTACGCGCTCGCGGCCGCGAGCGCTTGGTCCACATCCCACAGGATGTCGTCGATGTGCTCCAGCCCCACGGAGATGCGCACCATGTCGGGCCGCACGCCGGCTGCCAGCTGCTGCGCTGCGTCCAGCTGGCGGTGCGTGGTGCTAGCCGGGTGGCTGATGAGCGTGCGCGTGTCGCCGATGTTGACGAGGTGGCTCATGAACTGGGCGCTCTCGATGAACTTCACGCCTGCGGCTTCACCACCCTTGACTCCAAACGCCACCAGCCCGG
>JAYSYB010000133.1:0-6603 GCA_043716775.1 Rubrivivax sp. | reverse complement strand
ATCTGCGGCAACAGGAGTACCGCGATGGCCTCGACCGCTGGCACTGCAAACAGAAACATCATCACCGAGCCGTGCATCGTGAACAGCTGGTTGTAGGTCTCCTGCGGCACGATGCCCGCCAGCGGCGCGGCCAGTTGCACGCGCATCACCAGCGACAGGATGCCGGCGGCGATGAAGAAGCCGAAGGCCGTGACGATGAACAGGAAGCCGATGAAGTTGTTGTTGACCGCGCTGAAAGCTCGCCAACCCGTCGGCGTCTCCCAGACCTTCTTCAGAGCCTCCAACTCGCCGGGCGGCCTGTCGCCTTGCGTCGGGAAGCGCCCGTAAAGCTTGGTGTCGAAGCCGGTCTCCGACGGCTCAGTTGCCGCATCGCGGACGGCACCCGCCACGCCCGGGCTAGCGCTGCGCGTCACTTCAATGACTCCATGTAGGCGGCCAGCGCGTTGAGCTCGGCGGCCTGCAACGAGCGGTAGGCGGGCATGCGGTTGTTCGGCTTGATCGACTGGCTGTCGCCGATCCATCCAATCATCGTGCCGCGGGTGTTCGGCAGTATTCCCGCGCCCAGCGACTGACGCGAACCGACGTGCGTCAGGTCGGGGCCTGACAGACCTTGAGCAGGAGTGCCGGCGACGCGGTGACAGGCAGCGCAGCCGACCTCGCCGAAAAGCTGGCTGCCGCGCAGCACCTCATCACTGACGGGTGCTGCGGCTGGGGCTGGCTGCAGACGCTGTGAGCGCTCTGAACGCGCGAGCCGCGCATCAAGCCAGCGCTGCCAGTCGGCAGGCGCATGCGCCACGACCACAAACCCCATCAGCGAATGCGCCCCGCCGCAGAACTCGGCGCATTGCCCGCCGTAGACGCCTGCCTTGTCGGCCTGCAGCTTGAGCCGGTTGGTGCGACCCGGGATCATGTCCATCTTGCCGCCGAGCTTGGGGACCCAGAAGCTGTGGATCACGTCCTCAGAAACCATGTCCACGACGACCGGGCGGCCGACCGGGATGTGCAGTTCGTTGGCATCGGCGAGGATCTCGTTGCCCGCCGCATCAAGGTAGG
This sequence comes from Rubrivivax sp., assembly GCA_043716775.1. GTDB lineage: Bacteria > Pseudomonadota > Gammaproteobacteria > Burkholderiales > Burkholderiaceae_C > Rubrivivax. The sequence continues at coordinate 5,550 of JAYSYB010000133.1, read as the reverse complement.
ACACTCGCCACCAGTAGATGTTGCCGGACACGCGCATGCGCAACTCGTCGCCCTTGATCGTGGTCATGCCGGCGACCATCGTCGTGCCCCAGGCCAGCAGCAGGAAGAGCACGCCGGCCGGCACGATGAGCCCGAACCATTTGACGACGCCTTCGCCGCCGAGCTTGGCGCGCAGCTCATCACTGCCGTACAGCGCCACCCACAGGGCCGCGCACACCAGCACAAAGATCAGCGTGACGAGCACGATCAACACCCAGGCCAGCGTGCTGACGGTGTTCGAGAAAGGGCCGTGCGGATCGAGCACTGGCGGCGGCCAGCCGCTGATTGCCGCAGTGAAGGCCTCAGCGGGACTTGAGCGTGAGGAGGTAGGCTGTGACATCGCGGGCTTCCTGGTCGGACATCGTGGTCGCGGGCATGGCTGTCCCGGGCACCAGCGCCGGGGCGTTCCTGACGAACTGCATCAAAACCCCGGGCTGGTTCGGCAGCCGCCCGGCGATCAGGCCCTGTCGCCCAAAGTCTTGCAGTGACGGCCCGAGCCCGCCGCGCGGCCACTTCACGTCGGGGAAGGTGTGACAGGCCACGCAGCCCTTGTCGGCGACGAGCCGCCGACCTTTCACGACGTTGGCGTCGCCCAGCGTCGGCGTGCGGTCGGGTGGGCCATCGCAGGCCACGAGGCCTGCGCAGGCCAGCACCCGCCACAGGCCGTACTTGCCACCCCATGAAGGGCCGGGCCTTTGCATGAACGATGATCTAGCGCCCATGCGTAAACAGCCGTCGCTGCAAGAACACCGGCCCGCGAACTGCGGCGGCCTGGCGCTGGCCATGTTCGCCATCGTGCTGGCGACGGCCTGTACCGACCGCATGACCAGCAGTGACGACCGCTGGAGCCGCAACGGCAAACTCATCGCGATGAGCGGCGGCGAAGGTGGCGCACGTTATGCCTGCGTGACCTGCCACGGGGCGCGCGGCGAGGGCAATGGTTTCGACGCACCGCGCCTGGCCGGCCTGCCGGCGGGCTACCTGCAAAAGCAGATGGAAGACTACGCGGCCGGCTTGCGGCCGCACGAGGTGATGCGCGACGTGGCGCGTTTTCTCGACAGCGACGAACGTGTGCGGGTGGCCAACCACTACGCCGCCTTGCCGCCGCAGGCCTTGCCGCCCGCAACCGAAGAAGCCGTCGCCGCGACGACCCCGGGGCTGTATGCCCGTGCCTGCGTGCAATGCCATGGCGCCGATGGGATCGGCACCGTGAACGGGCCGCCGCTTAACGCCCAGCCGGCCTTCTATCTGGCCCAGCAGCTGCAGGACTGGCAGGTTTCGAAAAGGCGCAATGACGGTAATCATGTGATGTTGAAGGTGGCGCAGCAGCTCAAACCCGGCGAGGTCAGGCAGCTGAGCCTTTATCTGGCGCGGATCCCTCTCGCCCAGATCCCATGACGCCCGGCACCTCCGGCCCGTTGAGGTCGAACATCGAAGGCAGGACGCGGTCCCGCTTGATCAGGTAGTGCAGCACGGCCGCCCCGGCATGGCCGGGAATGATCAGCGCCGTGATCCAGACGATCCAGAAGTGCGTCGTCGCGGCCCACTGCATCAGGCGGTGCTGCAGGCTTTCGGACAACTGATCGAAAGGCAGGTTGGGGAACGGGATCACGCCGGCGATCGACAACGGCAGGTCGCTGGGTAACGTGGACCACATGACCCAGCCGCTGATCGGCAACGCGAAGAAACTGAAATAGAACCAGGCTTGCAGCAGGCCGCTGGCCTTGCCTGCCAACGACGCTTTGTCGACGTTCTCGGGGCCGCCGATCTGGCTGCGCCAGAGCAAGCGCAGCGTGCCCAGCATCATGATCGTCAGTCCGATCTGCGTATGGGTTTGATAACCGACGTACTTGTCGCCGCCCACCGGTTGCCAGCCCAGGTACCAGCCATGGGCCAGCTGGAAGATCATCAGCGCCGCCATCACCCAGTGAAAAGTCACGCCGATCGGCGAGTACAGGCCGCGCCGGTTGTAGCCCTCGGCCCATTCGATGGCGGCGACGAGATTCATGCCAGCAGGGCGCGCAGGCCACGCGAACGTTCGGCGCGCATCCAGCGCCAACCGATAGAGATCGCGGCGCCCAGGTAGGCCATGCTGCCCAGTGCCCACATCGTGATGCCGGCGAGTTGTTGGTCTTGCAGCGGCGCAACACCCCAGCTCAGCGTCGACGCAAAGTGCGGTGCATAGAGCGGCCGGCCAGCGAACGTGATCAGCGCGCCCAGCAATCCCATCAGCACCATCGTGGCGAGGATGGCCCCCATCGCCGCGGCCGGGCCTGACCGCCGCACCGCGGTCCAGAACGCCGTCGCGCTGGCCAGCAGCGTGAACTGCATCAGCGCGTAGATCGAGACCGACGACAGGGCTGCCGCATAGGGCGCCGGAGCATGCCAGGTCCAGAACGCCACCGCGGCGATGGCCGTGGAGGTCCACAGTGACATCGGTACGCGACGCACCCACGGTTCCATCCCGAACGCAAGCAAGGGCGCGATCACCAGCACCAGCGCGATGTGATGAACCACCCGCAGCGTGAAGAACGCCGAGCTCAAAGCACACAGCGGCGACACGTAGAGCAAGACAGTGAAGGCCCAAGCACAACGCAGGCTGCGGCGCCTTCTGAGCGTCACGTCGTGACCCACTTGCAAGCGCCACAGCGCAAACGCCAGCATCAACAGGCCCGCCAGCAGCACCGGATCGAGATTCCAGCGGCTCAGCCAGACTTCGGGGCCGGGCGCTTCGCCGCAGTAGGGAACCCACCTCGTTGGTTCGTCCATGCCGTGGTCCTCCACTTCGGGCGTGCACACAGTCTAAGGCGGCTGTTCCCGCTTGCATCACGACACAGAAAAACATCGCGCAGTGTTCGGATCTGCACAGACGCCTGCCCTGCGACGGCCGAAAGGGAGAGATTGCGCATTACCGTTATGGGGCGAGTCGGGCGGCAGCACGATTTTTGCCGTGCCCCGAGCCGCTCGGACCTTTCGCCGTGCCCCACCGATGGCCACCGGTAGCCACCATGCATTCCAAGTTTGCTGCACTCGCCCGCTAACGCCACCGCCGCGGCATGGTGTATCTGACCTTGCTGCTGGCGACCTTCGTCGTCGGCTTCTTCAATGCCTTGGTCCACGCCAAGGACGGTTGGGCAACGATGCCGACCGGACTGATTCTGTCGGCTGTGGTGGTTAGGACCGTGAAGCGACCTTTGACGTGCAAGCCGAAAGCAGACGACCGGTGATGCAGACCCAGGGGTCATGGTGCCTCTTTGCTGCCCACCGACCCCAAAGAAGACTCTCGGTCTGATGGTAAACGCCCACCCGCATCGCTTGACAGGTACAGCACAAAGCGGCGCACCCGTTGGCTGTCAGCCGCGACTTACTGCACCCCCGCACTGGCCGGCGGCTGGTCGCGCACAGGCGTGAACATCTCGCCCACATCCACCGCGTCAAAGCGGTACTGCAGGCCGCAGAACTCGCAGCCCACTTCCACCTCGCCGCGCTCTTTGATCAGGCCCTCGCTCTCATCACGGCCCAGGCCGCGCAGCATGTTGCGCACCCGCTCGCGTGAACAGGTGCAGGCGAAGCGCGGTGTCTCGGCATCGAAGACGCGCACCGTCTCTTCCCAGAACAGGCGGCGCAGGATCTGGTCGCTGGGCAAGGCCAGCAATTCATCGCGCGTCAGCGTCGCCGCCAGCATGGCGATGCGGTTGAAGGCTTCGTTGATGCCGATCTCGTCTTCGTTGCGCCGCGCCGCGCCTTGCAGATTGCCAGCGCCTTCCACCGGCAGGCGCTGGATCAGCAGGCCCGCAGCCACACCGTCATTGGCGGCCAGCACCAGCCGGGTGTCAAGCTGTTCGGATTGCAGCATGTAGTGCTCCAGCACCTGCTGCACCTGCTGCAGCGGTTCACGCTGGTCGCCATGCGAAGTTGAGAAAAGTGGCACCACGCCCTGGTAGGGCTGCTGGCCGGGGAACCTGTCCTTGGGGTCCAGCGTGATGGCGCAGCGGCCCTGGCCGTGCACGTTGAGCAAGGCTTCCAGCTGCGCGCCGGCCGGCACGTCGCCCACGACGGTGGCGGTGGCGCGGAAGCTGAAGTCGGGCTGCACGTCCACCACCGCCAGCTTCACCGGTCCGTCACCAAAGACCTGCAGCACCAGCGCGCAGTTGAACTTGATGTTGGCCTGCATCAGCACGCCGGCCGCCGCCATCTCGCCCAGCAGCACGCGCACTTCGGGTGGGTGTTCACCCACGGTCTGGCGGCGGCGCAGGACTTCCTGCCAGGCATCGTCCAAGCGCACGAGCACGCCGCGCACGGGCATGTTTTCAAAGAGAAACTTGGTCAGGCTGCTCATGCGTAAATGTCACTTGGTTAATTTGCGCATACCCCCTCGGGTTGCGGCGGCAACGCCGCCTGGGGGCACGCATCAGTCGATCCGCCGCAAGCCGCGCTGGTGCCGCTGGGCGTTTTCCATGTAGTAGGCCGCACCCCGGCGCACGCGCTCGATCTGTTCGGGCGACAGTTCACGCACCAGCCTGGCGGGGCTGCCGAAGATCAGGCTGTTGTCCGGAAACTCCTTGCCTTCGGTGACGATGGACCCGGCGCCGACCATGCAGTTCTTGCCGATGCGCGCGCCGTTGAGCACCACGGCCTGGATGCCGATCAGCGAACCGTCACCCACCGTGCAGCCGTGCAGCATGCACTGGTGGCCGATGGTCACGTCGTCACCCAACGTCAGCGGGAAACCCATGTCGGTGTGCAGCACGCTGCCGTCCTGCACGTTGCTGCGTGCGCCGACGGTGATCCATTCGTTGTCGCCGCGCAGCACCGCGCCGTACCAGACGCTGGCTTGGTCGGCCAGGCTGACGCGGCCGATGACCTGTGCGCTGTCGGCCACCCAAGCGGTCGGCGCGACGCGGGGGCGGCCTTCGACGGTGTCCCCGAGTTGGTAGATGGCCAAGATATCTCCGGTGGTCGCGACGTTCGCCCAAGCTCAGGCGCAGCCGATAATTATGCGGATGGAGCTTCGATCCGCCGCCCTGAAGGCCTTGTTGCTGGCACAGCCGACTGCAAAGGCGGCTGCGGCGCGCTTGCTGCACCCTGCGCCTGCAGACCGCATCGACACCATCGACACAACGGCCGTGCTGCATCCGCAAAGCCTGCTGCCGGGCCGAAGCGAACGCCCGACCTTGGTGGCACCAACCGCCCTCAAACGCCGGTCGCCCTTCACGCCCGAAGGCCGCGCGGCCTTGTTGCACGCAGTGGCGCACATTGAATTCAACGCCATCAACCTCGCGCTGGACGCGGTGTGGCGCTTCCCCGGCATGCCCGAGCGCTATTACCGCGACTGGCTGCAAGTGGCAGCTGAAGAGGCGCTGCACTTCACGCTGCTGAGCGACCACCTGCAGACCCTGGGTCACGCTTACGGCGACTTCCCGGCCCACGACGGCCTGTGGACCATGACCGAGCGCACCGCCGGCGACATCACTGCACGCATGGCCTTGGTGCCGCGCACGCTGGAAGCGC
>JAYSYB010000132.1:0-2120 GCA_043716775.1 Rubrivivax sp. | reverse complement strand
CCAATGCCACCGCGATGTTCCAGGCCGATCGGCTCCACCCCAAGGAAGCGGCGCACCCGATCATCCTGAACAACATCTGGCCCACGCTGGAGCGACTGCTCTAGCGCTGAGAACTGTCAGTTGTCGCGGCGGATCGGGGGTTCATCCCGGCGACCGTCGCGCCGGTCGTCGCGACGCGTTTCAGTGCCGGTCCGAGGCTGTTCGGCTGGCGCGCGCGGCGGCTCAAGGGGGTTGGCCTGCGACGGCGGGACCGCGCGCAGCGCTTCAGGTGAACGCGGCACAACCACAGGCCTCGGCGGCGCAGCGACTGGCTCTGCAACCTGCGGCGCGCGGGCACCGGCCGATGGCACTGCTTCGTTGCGCGCAGCGTCGCGGCGTTCCTGACCACGACGCTCATCACCACGCCGGTCCTGCAACGGTCGCATCGTCGGCGACTCCGGGGTCTCGCGCGGCGCGACGGCGCGTGGCAACACAGCGGCAGCGGGGGGTCGCTGCCCAGTGTCTTGAGGCGTCCCCTGAACAACAGGGTTGGGGAGCGACTGGGGCGTCGGTCGCACAGGGCGCTGGGTCGATGGCCCCGGCGCCTGGGCTGGCGCCAGCGCCGGCGGTACCGCAGCGCCGCCCGGAATCGCCCGGCGCTCTCCCCGTCCCTGCCCGTCCGAACGTTCCACGCGCTCACGGTCGTCGCGTCGGAACGAGCGGCGCTCACTGGGTTCACCGGACGGCGCCGTAGGTGGCGGCAGCAGTTCCGTGCTGTCCCGACCGCGTCGTTCTGTGGGCAGGCCCGGGCGCGCCATCGACTCTCGGGCGACTCCCGGCGGCGGGCGAACATCACGGGGCTCTGCTGCCCGTGGCAGCAAGGCGGGCGCCGCCACGGGTGGTGCCACGAGCACAACCGCCGGGCCATTTCGACCCGCCAACTCGCGGGCCCACGGCTCGTTGCGCCACTGCGCTGCTGCCGGGCCCACTGGCCTGCGATCGGTCAGCACCGCAGCCGGCACCACCGTCACTGCGCGCGGGAAACGTCGGTTGTCGAATTCACGTGGAGCGCGCGGGTTGTTGATGATCGTCGTGATGTTGGTGATGTTGGTGACATTCGTGATGTTGATGTTCTGCGTGTAGCGCGGGCTGGCGCGGTAGCTGGGCACATAAACCTCGCGCGGCGCCAACGGCACCCAGCCGACCACCGGGCCACCGCCGATTGAAATCGACACACTCACGCCCGGGGCTCCCAGCCAAGCCACCAGCGCCGGTGCATACACGGGGCGAGCAACGTGCGTACCCGGCGCCCAGCCCCAGGAGTCGCGCACATAGACCCATCGGCCGTAGTGGAAAGGCGCAAAGCCCCAGGGTGCATCGTCGACCCAGGTCCAGCCCCACGGGCGCACCCACGCCCAGTGGCCGGCGCTGTAGGGAGCCCAGTTGGCAGCCACGCCGCGCGGGATCCAGACCGAGCCGTAATCGGGGTTGTTTTCCCAGCGGCCGTATCGGTCGAGATCCTGGGCGCCCGTCATCTCAGGCGACACATAGCGTGCCGCCACACTGCGGTCGTCCGCGCGATCCCGCTCGTTGTTCCAGGCCGTGAAAGCGTCGCTTGCGGGTGCGATGAGGCTGTATTGCGCAGCGCGGTTCGCATCGATCCAGAACTCGGCACGCTGGCCGCTGTAGACAGTCAGGGCACTGCCCGGTCCTTCGTACAACGCCTCGCCGTTGTCGACCCCGACATAGCTCGATCCACTGGCGCGATCGAACCGGTAGCGTCCGGCGCGTTGCAGGGTGAACCTGCCCTCGTCGGTGGTCAGGTCAAGTGGGCCTGCCTGGGCCGTGTTTTGCACCCGCGCCGCGACAGTGCCGGCGTGCAGTTCCAGCGAGGCGTGCTCGTCATCGAGTCTGAGAATTTCCAGTTCAGTGGATGAGCCAAGGCGCAAGGTGGTGGAGCCGACTTGCAACTCGGCGCGCGCTCCCGGATCGGTTGCCAGTCGGTCGCTGGTTGTCAGCGGCTGGTTTCGCACGGCACTGATCCACTCACCGGTGTCGGTCCGGTAAAGCCACACCTGCCCGCTGACATCGGACAAGCGCGCGACACGGCCGGGCGGATCGACAAATTCTTGCTGAGCGAA
>JAYSYB010000131.1:0-2125 GCA_043716775.1 Rubrivivax sp. | reverse complement strand
CGCGCTTGATTCGGGTTTTGGGTTGCGTGATGAGCTGCGCAACAACAGCATGACGACCGCATGATCACCGCGTGGCGTCGCGCGTGGCAGGGTCGGCGTGAACGTGCTTCACTGCAGCGCCGCGCCATTCCCGACGATCTGTGGAAACGCACCCTGGTGCGCTACCCCTTCCTGCAGCGCCACAACGCGGCCGATGCGTCCGAACTGCGCCGCCTGACCAGCCTCTTCCTGGACCGCAAGGAATTTACCTGCATGGGCGGGCTGCGGCTCACCGATGCGATGGCCGTCGCCATCGCCGCGCAGGCGGCATTGCCGGTGCTGCGGCTGGGGCTGCAGGCCTACGACAGCTTTGTCGGCATCGTCGTCCACCCGGACGCCGTGGTGGCTCGCCGTTCGCAGCAGGACGAAGACGGTGTCGTCCACGAATACGAAGAAACGCTGGCCGGTGAGGCGATGGAAGGCGGGCCGGTGATGTTGTCTTGGCCTGACGTGCGGCTGTCAGGCCACAGCGCGGTGCAGGGCTATAACGTGGTGATCCACGAATTTGCGCATGTGCTGGACATGGCAGGTGGCTGGTCGGGTGCGGCGCAGGGCCGCGTGCCGCAGCTGCCATCGGTATTGCCGGCAGCCGACTGGGTGGCATTGCTGGGCGGGGAGTACACGCGTTTTGTGGCGCGGGTGGACGCTGGCGACGAGACTGCTTTGGACCCCTATGGCGCTACGGCGACAGAAGAATTCTTCGCCGTCGCCAGCGAATGCTTCTTCGTCAACCCGGGTGCCATGCAAGAAGAACATGCGGCGCTGTACCGCATGTTCATGCTGCTCTTTGGCCAGGACCCGGCGGCCGACCAGCCACCGCCCCGCAGTTAATGCGGTAGGGCTTCAGCAGTTCAGGCAGCAGCCGCTTCAGCCCGCGGCTTGTCGCTCTTCTTTGGCGGCTGAATGTCCAGCAGCACCTCGTTGCTCGCGTCGATGTCCACCGTCAACCGGCCGCCGTCCACCAAGCGGCCAAACAAGAGCTCATCCGCCAGCGCACGGCGGATCGTGTCCTGGATCAGGCGCTGCATCGGCCGCGCGCCCATCAGCGGGTCGAAACCCTTCTTTGCCAGATGCTTGCGCAGCGCGTCGCTGAACGTGACGTCCACCTTTTTCTCGGCCAATTGCGCTTCAAGCTGCAGCAGGAACTTGTCCACCACGCGCAGGATGATGTCTTCATCGAGCGCCTTGAAGTTGACGATGGCATCCAGCCGGTTGCGGAATTCGGGCGTGAACAAGCGCTTGATGTCAGCCATCTCGTCGCCCTGCTCGCGCTTGTTCAGGAAGCCGATGGTCGCCTTGTTCATGGTCTCGGCGCCCGCGTTCGTGGTCATGATGATGATCACATTGCGGAAGTCGGCCTTGCGCCCGTTGTTGTCGGTCAGCGTGCCGTGGTCCATCACCTGCAGCAGCACGTTGAAGACGTCGGGGTGTGCCTTTTCAATCTCGTCCATCAGCAGCACCGAATGCGGCTTCTTGGTGACGGCTTCGGTCAACAGGCCGCCCTGGTCGAAACCAACGTAGCCGGGGGGCGCACCGATCAAGCGGCTCACGGCATGGCGTTCCATGTATTCCGACATGTCGAAGCGAATCAGATCAATGCCCAGCACATAGGCCAGTTGCTTGGCGACTTCGGTCTTGCCGACACCCGTGGGGCCGCTGAACAGGAAGCTGCCAATCGGCTTGTCGCCCTTGCCAAGGCCTGACCGCGCCATCTTGATGCTGGCGGCCAATGCGTCGATGGCTGGATCTTGCCCGAAGACCACGCTCTTCAGGTCGCGGTCCAGGGTCTTGAGCTTGCTGCGGTCGTCGCTGGACACGCTGGCCGGCGGGATGCGCGCGATCTTGGCGACGATCTCTTCCACCTCGGCGCGCGTGATCGTCTTCTTGCGCTTGTTGGCGGGCAGGATGCGCTGTGCAGCACCGGCTTCGTCGATGACGTCGATGGCCTTGTCGGGCAGGTGGCGATCATTGATGAACTTGGCCGAAAGCTCGGCCGCGGCCTGCAGCGCGCCCACCGCGTACTTGACGCTGTGATGCTCTTCGAAGCGCGACTTCAGGCCCTTGAGGATCTCGATCGTCTGCTCAA
>JAYSYB010000014.1:0-7961 GCA_043716775.1 Rubrivivax sp. | reverse complement strand
CCTGGAAGATGGTCATGCGGACGGCGCCGCCTTCGCCAATTTGCGGCCGGATGCGCAGCGTGATGCCGACGTCCTTGCGCTCGATGGTCTGGAACGGATTCGTCGTCGCGCCACCGCCGCCGGTGTTGGTGAACTGGCCGGTGATGAAGGGCACGTTTTCGCCGACCACGATCTTGGCCTCTTCGTTGTCCAGAGTGATCAGGTTCGGGGTGCTGATGACGTTGGTTTCGCTTTGCGTCTGCAGCGCGCGCGCGATTGCGGCCAGCGAGGTGACGCCGTTGGTCACCGCCAACAAGCCGATGTTCAGGCCCGAGCCCACGTTGGGCACGCCACCCGCAGCCGCGAGGTTGATGTCGATGATGCTGGGCCGCCCGCTGCCGGAAAAATTGGTGCCGGTGACGACGCCGAACTTGTCCCCGCTCTTGCCCAGCAGGCCCTGCCACTGGAAGCCGAAGTCGGCCGAATCGGTGGGCGCAACCTCGACGATCATGCTTTCGATATAGACCTGCGCACGCCGCGTGTCGAGCTGGTCGATGAGCGCGCGCACCTGTTTGTACAGCGGCTCGGGCGCCGTGATGATGAGCGAATTGGTGGCCGGGTCGGCCTGAATGAAGCCGCCCGTGGTGGGCTGCGCAGAGGCCATCACGGCGGCCCCGCCCGGGCTCGCACCCGCCGCCAGAGTGGGGGAAGGCGAAGTCCCTGCGGTAGCCCCGGCCGGCGCGGCAGCACCACTGGTGCTGCTGCCGGTGGCGCCAAAGGCCGCCCGCACCACCGTTGCCAGCCGCGTGGCGTCGGCGTTCTTCAGGTGCACCACCCACATGCCACCGCCAGGGCCGATCAAGTTGCTGGGGCGGTCGAGCCGCGCGATGGTGGCGCGCAGCTGCGCCAGCCGCGCGGCATTGGGCGCGCGCACGATGAGTGAATTGCTGCGTGAATCGGCCACCACCGTGACGCCGCCCGCGCCGCCCAAGCCTGGCACGCCGGGCACGCCGACAGCGCCCGTGGTGTCGCTCAGCCGCTGCACCAGCGGCGCCAGGTCGGCGGCCACGCCGTACTGCAGCGGGATGATCTCGACATCGGTACCGGCCGGCACGTCCAGCGCGGCGATGATCTTGGCGATGCGCTGCAGGTTGTCGGCGTAGTCGGTGATGATCAGCGCGTTGCTGCCGGGGTTGGCGTTGATGGTGTTGTTGGCGCTGATCAGCGGGCGCAACACGGCCACCAGGTTGTTGGGGTTTTCATAGCGCAGGGGGAAGATCTGCGTGATGACCTGGTCACCCCGCACGCCCACTTCGCCGACGCTGACGGTGCCGGCCTGCAGCTTGGCGTCGGCCTCGGGCACCAGCTTCAAGAGGCCGCCGGCTTCCACCACCGCAAAGCCGAGGCCGCGCAGGGCCGACAGGTAGCTGGCATAGGCGTCGCGCACGCTCTGCGGCTGTTCGCTATAGACGGTGATGGTGCCCTTGACGCGCGGGTCGATGAGGATCGGGCGGTCGATCATGGCGGCGAAGGCGCGGGTCACGGCTTCCACATCGGCATTGACGAAGTTCACGGTCACCGGTGCGCGGGACCGGATGCCGGTGGCCGCACCCTGGCGCTGCGCTGCGGCGGGTGCCGGGGTTTGCGCCAACGCGGGCGGCAGCCCCATTGCCGCCGACAGCAGCAAGGCCAAACCCCGTCTTGCGCCAATGCGTACAGACGCTCTGTTCATGGTCACCCGATCGAAATGAGAGACAGCGCGCCCTGGCGGCGGCCGATGATGTTGAGCAGGTTGCCCAGGGCTGATTCAGACCCTGGCGCGGCGCTGGCCTGGCCATTGAAGCGCAGTTTGGACGCCGCCCACTGGCCACTGCCGCTCAGCTGCAAGGCGCCGCTCTGGGTGCTGAGCTGCAACTGCGCCGCGTCGCCGCGTTCGTCGCCCTGCAGGCTCAGGCGGTAGCTGCCCAGTTCTTCCAGCGTCGACAGGCTGCTGGACAGGTTGCGCAGTTCCAGGTCCAGGCGGCCGCTGAAGATCCAGCGGCCCTGTACCGATTCCGCCGCAAAGCCGCTGCTGGACAGCGCCAGCAGGCCCGCAGGCTGCAGCGTGTTCCAGGGCGTGCCCAGGCCTGTCAGCCAGGCCGCAGGCCATTGGCCCAGCAGCGCCACGGGGCCGCCCGTGGTGGGCAGTTCCAGGCGCAGACGGCCAAGGCCGGGCACCACTCGAAGTTTGAGTTCGGTACCGATGCAGCAGTCCTGCCGCGCGCGCAAAGCCAGCGCCGCGCCGTCCAGGCGCAGCGTCCACTGCAGCCGCCCTGGCAGAGCGCTGGCGTCGCGGCTGCCGGCGCCGCCCGTCAGCACCATCACCGCGCTGCCAGTCCAGACCGTGCCGCGAGCATCGGCCAGCAGCACCCGGCCGGCGGTGGCGTCGTGCACGCCGGCGGCCAGCCACGCAGCCGGCGCGTACACCGCCAGCGCCAGCAGCGCACCCAGCAGCGCGCCCAACAAGGCCCAGCGCAGGGCGCCGCGCGGCGTGCGGTGTGGAGCGACGTGCGGGGCGGCACGCATCAGGACCCGCCCCCGATGGCCACCACCAGCGTGCCGCTGTAGCCCTGCGCAGCGCGGGTCAGGTTGGCTTCCAGCGGCCGGGCGCGGGCGCCGGCGCGGGCCTCGGCCAACCAGTCGCGCAGGGCGCCGGTGCCCACGCCGGTGACAGTCAGCACCGCCCGTTCGCCCTGCAACGCCAGCTTGGCCTTGTCACCCAGCCGCTCGGTGGCTGCCTTCAGTGCGGCGGCAGCCTGGTCGGGCGTGACGGGCGGTGCGCTGCGCAGCTGCTGCACCTCCGTGGCCAGGCGCTGCATGTTCTGCAGCTGGGCTTCCAGGGTGTCGATTTCAGCAGGCGCGCGCGCGATCGTGCGCCAGGCCGGTTGCACCGCCAGCAACCAGACCAGGCCCAGCACCACCGCCGTCAAAGCGAGCAGCGCAAGGCGCCTTTCGCGGTCGGCCAGCGCATGCCACCAGGCTTGGAGCGGCGCGAAGGCGGATGCCTTGTGGATGTTGTCTCCGAGTTCGTTCCCCGTGCCGTTCCGCATGCTGTTCACAATGCCCCCTTGCTGCCAGCGCGGGTCACGACGACGCGCCCGTCGGCAAAGTCGGCGCCATAGCCACCACTGCGAATGCGGTCGCGGAACTGCTGCACCTGCGGGTCAGCCCAGCCTGGCGCGGCCAGCGTCAGGCTGCCGGCCTCAAAACGCAGCGTCTGCGTCGGCCCGGCGCTATCGGGCCACGCCGCTGCGGCAGCGGCCAGCAGTGCTTCCAGGTCGGCCGCACCGGCACGACCGGCGGCGGCGCGCAGGCGGTCGGTCTCGCGCTGCATCTGCACGGGTGCGTCCAGCACCGCGCGCACGCCGGGGTGCGCGGCCTTGAGCAGCTCGGTCATGGCCGCGCGCTTGGCGTCCAACGCCTGCCTTTGCTGCCATGCGTAGGTGTTGAGGCCCACGATCTGCAGCAACAGCAGTGCCACCACGCCAATGCGCACCGGCCGCCAGTCGGCGCTGAAAAAGCGCCGCGCAGCGTCGCCCAGCGCCCGCGTGCCCCGGTGACGGGCTGCCAGGTCAAATTGGCGCAGGTTGTGGCTGCCACGGGCGGCTTCCAGCGTGCGTGCGGCTTCAGCCAGCAGTGGCACCGGCCGCCCGATCAGCCTTTCGGCGGCGGCTGCAGCGGCGGGGGACGCGCTCCACTGCCCATCGACATGGCCATCCGCCAGCGAGTCCGCCGGCACCGCTGACGCCACCAGCGCGCGCGCCAGATTGCCGGACAGGCGCACGCAAAACACGCCGTCAGGGCGCGCGAGTGTGAGCCAGGGGTGGTCGTCTTCGGCCACGGTGGCGCCTTCGACATCGCCGCCAACATGGAAGTGACCTCGTGTGGCGGAGACCGCCGAACCCAGCGGCAACGGCGCCGCCGCCGGCACCACGCGGTCGACCGTCAAGCCCGCTGATTCAAGCGCGGCCAGCGCCGCCGCCAAGCGCCGGCCGTCGGTGACGCCGACCCAGCCCTTGCGGCCGGGCGCGGCGTCGGCGGCCAGGGCGAAGTGCAGCGATTCATCGTCGTCCAGCAGCGCTTCTTCCATCACGCCGGCCAAGGCGGCGCGAAGCCTGGCCGCTGGCGCTTTGGGAATGTCGATGAGGTGCCAGCTGACATCAGCTTCGGCCAGCACCAGCACCGTCTGGTCGGCCTTGGGCAGCAGCGCGGCGGCGGCGTGGCCCACCTGCGCGCCGCTGCGGCCGTCGCTGCTGAGCACAAAGCCCCACTCCGTGGGCAGCCGCAGGCCGGGCTGCGCGGCGTGGGCGCCAGTGCGTGCACCGACGTGTGCGCCCAGGCGGTCGCGCGACGGAAGCTGGATGGCGAGCAAAGTCATGCGGTGGCTGAAGAGTCCTGCGCGGAGGCGGTGTGCAATGGGTGTGCATGGGGCCGATCAGCCTTGCGGGCCAAGGCCGACCCGGCTCCACGCCATGCACGCTGTATTGTCACCTTCACCGCAGCGGCGCCGAAAAGCTGTGCTTTTCTCGCTGCAGCACATCCACCCGGTTGTCACGCCGCACCAGCAATGACCGCTCTTCAAGCACCCGGGATTCCAGCCGCAACCGGCCGGAAACGCGGAAGTACGCGCTGCCGACGCCGACGCGGCCCGGGTCCAGCACGGTGCCTGGCGCCAGCTGCGCCAGCGCGTCGTCCAGCCGAGTGAAGGCCTTGCGCTGGCGCGCCTGCAGCAGGCGCTGCGCACTGCCAAGGTCGATGCCGTCGATGGCCGCGACGATGACTTCACGCGGCGCTGTATTCAGATTCACCGGCGTGGCCACGGGCAGCAGATCGACGTATGGGTCCAGCCGTGCCACCGTGGCAGCTTCAATGCCCAGCCAGGCCAGGTCGGACAGCCGCGCGGGCCTGAGCGGCGCGCCACCGGCTGCGTCGTCGCCGCTGCCCAGCCGCGCCGCGGCCAGCGCCTGGGCGATGCGGTTGGCCGTGTCGGTGGGCGTGCCGGCCAGCTCACACAGGCGGGTCAGCGCCGCCAGTTGCGCCGGCACGGGCTTGCCGGCGTCGTCCACCAGGCCGCGCAAATTGAAGCGCGACTGTGCGTCTTCAATGGCGCCTGAGATGAAGGCTTCGGGCCCGCCGTCGGCGTTGTTGTCTTTGTCGGCGGCCAGGAAGGACGACAGCCGCGCTTCAGCCAGCGGCTGGGCCCAGGGTTCGTCCAGCGAATCGTAGGCGGCGTTGCGTTGCTGACTGCCGCGTTCGTCTTCGCGCAGGATCAGCCGCGCCCAGTCCAGCGCGCCGCTCAATATCCAGCCCGACTGCGCACGGGCCCGCTCTGCGGCTTCGATGCTGACCGCGCGCGTCTGCTGCCACACCATGCCAGCAGCCGTGGTGGCGATGAGTGCCACGATGATCATCGCCAGCAGCAGCGCAGCGCCTTGCTGACCGCGGGTTGTCATGAGACGGGTGTTCATGACCCGCTGGGCCCGAGCGCAATGTCGCGCGTGAGCTTGTTGCCGCGCAGCGTGATGACCAGCCGCACCGCGCTGGGCAAGTCCTGCCGTACCTGCGGCGCCGGCGCTGCGCCTGCGACGGGCGCAACAGGCGCGGCCACCACGTCGCCGGTGGACTGTGCGTTGCCCCAGGCGTTGCCGACGTAGAAGTACAGCTGCCATTCGGTGGCGCCTTCGGCCACCGTCAACTGCCCGGGCTCGTTGCCCAGAAACTGCTGGCTGGCCAGCCAGGCCTGTTGCAAGAGGCCCACCCGCTGCACGGTGGCGCCGGCCCAGCGCTGCCAGAGGCCGTTGCGCACAGCCCAGGCCACCAGCAGCACGCCGTCGTCCACGCGCCGCGTCAGGCGCAGCGTCTGGCCGTCAAAGGTGAGCGGCGGTACCACGCCGGTGTCGTGCACGGCCTGCAGGTCCTGCTCCCATTGCGTCAGCACGGTGGCCAGGCGGGTGGTGCGGTCGATGCTGTCGCGGCTGGCGTCACGGGCGCGCAGCACACCGTCCAGCCCCTGCCAGGCCATGGCTGAGAGGATGGCCATGATCACCAGCGCCACCAGCACTTCCACCAGCGTGAAGCCGCCGATGTGCATGGGGCGGCGATGCGGTTGAACGCGCGTGAGTTTGCCGGACTTCACTGCTGGCGCCCGAGCACGGTGGACAGCGTCAGCAGCGGCAGGCCTTCGGACGTGCTGACCACCGCGTCGACACGCCTGAAGCCCGGGTTCGGCGTCGGCCGCGTGACAAGCTTGCCCTTGTAACTGCGGCCCAATTGATCGCAGGTGAATTCCACATCGCCAACGCCTGGGAAACTGCGGCGCAGGCGTTGTTCGGTGAGCTGGTTGTCGGCGCACCATTGCGCGGCCACCACGTCGGCCAGGCGTTCGGCGTTGTCGCTCAGCACGCCGGCAGCACGCAGGCCGGCGGCCAAGGCAATGGCCACCACCGCCAGCGCCACCAGCACTTCCAGCAGCGTGAAACCGCAGGCGGACTGGCGCACCTTCATGGCGGCGTGGTGGCCGGCGGCGCCACCGTGAATGGGCCCAGGCCGTCGCTCAGCAGTTCAAGCCGCTGTTCTGCCAGGGTGAGCACGATGCGCTGCGGCGGCAGGATCGCGGCCGGCCCCAACACCACGCTGCGGCTGCCCACCACCTGCGCCGACACGCGGGCGTCAAGCCAGCGGCTGGGCAGCGCCAGCGCCACGGGCAGGCCGACGAAGCGAAAGTGGACGCTGTCACCGTTGCGGTCCGTGGGTGCGTCGGCGTCACCGCGGGGCACCCACAAGACCGGCGCGCCAGACACACGCGACTCGGCGCGCGCCATCTCCAGCAGTGCGGTCAAGCGTGCGCCTTCTTCGTCGAGCCGTGCGGCGTCGCCATTCGGCAGCGCCACCGAAACAACCGCCACCGCCACCGCAATGATGGCGATGACGATCAGCAGTTCCACCAGCGTGAAGCCGGCGCGGAAGCGCGACCCGTGGCGCCAGACGCGCCCCGTGCGCTTGGCGCGCCTATTGCCAGGAGCCGATGTCGGCATTCTTGTCTTCACCACCCGGCTGGCCGTCGGCGCCGAAGCTGAAGACGTCGATCTCGCCGCGCACACCCGGGTTCAGGTACTGGTACGGCCGCGTCCACGGGTCGGCGGGTAGCTTGTCGAGGTAGGGCTTCCAGTTGGGCGGCACGGCGCCGACCGTGGGCTTCTTCACCAGCGCGTCCAGCCCCTGTTCGGCACTGGGATAGCGCTGGTTGTCGAGCTTGTAGCGCTTGAGCGCCTGCGTCAGCGTGTTGATGTCGGTGCGCGCGGCGGTGACGCGGGCATCGTCCAGGCTGGAAAAGAGGTTGGGCACGATCAGCGCGCCCAGCACGCCGATGATGACCAGCACCACCAGCAGTTCAATCAGCGTGAAGCCGCGGGCGGGCCGGGTGGGGCGGGTGGGGGGCTTGGGATTCATGTCAGCGACAGATTCGCCCGGCAAGGCCTGGCGCAGCCGGCTTCAAGGGGGTGAGTCCATCATAATCTGCACATGTTGCAGCGCGGGTTCACGTTCTTCGTCTGGGCCGCCGTTGCGGCCAGCGCGCTGTTCTGGGCGCTTAAGCTGGTGGTGAAGGCGCCGCAGGCACCGCCGCAAGTGCAGGTGGCCGGGAGCACGGTGGCCGCAGGCACCGACCTGTCGCGGCTGCTGGGCGTGGATGCCCCAGCGCTGGTGGCCACCGCCACGCCCGAGCCGGCCGCCGACGCGCGTTTCAGCCTTGTCGGCGTGCTCAGCCCGCGCGCCGCGCAGGCCGCGCGTGAAGGCGTGGCGTTGATTGCGGTGGACGGCAAGCCGGCCCGGGCCTTTCGCGTGGGTGCGGTGGTGGATGGGCAGAACGTGCTGCAGTCGGTCAATGCCCGCGGTGCGGCGCTGGGCCCGCGCGACGGGCCGTCGTTGATTGCCCTGAGGATTGC
>JAYSYB010000130.1:0-6624 GCA_043716775.1 Rubrivivax sp. | reverse complement strand
GGGCGACGGCCTGCGCGACCTGCTGGACCCGAAGCTGGCGCGGCAGCGTTAAGCGCTGAACGCGCAGCGTGACGATCAATGAAGCAGCTTCGTACACTGCACACACCGCGACTTGTCTGTCCACTTCCATGCGCATCGACTTTGTTTCCGACGTGGCCTGCCCCTGGTGCGCCGTGGGCCTCCATTCACTGGAGCGGGCGCTTGAAAAGATCGGCCCCGACATGCCGGTCGAGATCCACTTCCAGCCTTTCGAGCTGAACCCGACAATGGCAGCCGCGGGTGCCGACGCCGGCGACTACCTGAAGCTGAAGTACGGTATGACCGACGACCAACTGGCGCACAACCGGGGCGTCCTGCGTGAGCGCGGTGCCGCCGTGGGCTTTGCCTTTGGCGACCGCTCGCGCGTCTGGAACACCTTTGACGCGCACCGGCTCTTGCATTGGGCTGGCCTGCAGGGCGCAGACTTTCAGCGCAGACTCAAACATGCGTTGCTGCAGGCGTACCACGCAGAGGGCCGCAACCCCGGCGCGCACGACGTGCTGCTGGAATTGGCCACCGCCGTCGGCCTGGACGTCGCCGAAGCCGCTACCGTGTTGAAGCAAGGCCGCTACGCCGATGAGGTGCGCGCCGCCGAGCAAACCTGGCAGCGCGCGGGCATCCAGTCGGTGCCGGCCGTCGTCATCAATGAACGGCACTTGATCTCTGGCGGCCAGCCGCCGGAGGTCTTCGAGAAGGCACTGCGACAGATCGCTGCCGGTTCCGCGCCCGCCTGAGCCGTGCCGCGCAACATCGAAATCAAGGCCCGCATCGACAGCGTCGACTCGCTGTTGCAACGGGCCCAGGCCTTGGCGGGCGCTGCGCCTGAAACCATCGAACAAGACGACACCTTCTTCCGCGTGCCCCACGGCCGCCTGAAGCTGCGCGAATTTGCCGACGGCAGCGCGGAACTCATTCACTACCACCGCCCCGACAACGCCGAGGCCAAGGCCAGCGACTATGTGCGCGTTGCCGTGCCCGACGCCTCTGCGCTGCGCGAAGCGCTTGCGCGCGGTTGCGGACTGCAGGGCCGCGTGCGCAAGGTGCGTTGTCTGCTGCTGGTCAGCGACGCGGGCTTCAACACCCGAATCCACCTCGACCGTGTCGAAGGCCTGGGTGACTTCATGGAGCTGGAAGTGGTGTTGCAGGACGGGCAGAGCGACGCCCAAGGCGCCGCCGAAGCAGAGCGCCTGATGGCCGCGCTGGGCCTGCACGGTGCGCTGCGCATGGCTGGTAGTTACTTGGATTTGCACCTCAGTGCGCGGGCGGGTTCCTGACCTTGACACGCTGTCCAACACCAGCGTTCCAAAGCAGGTTGATCGATCACGACGGCAAGCTCAACTCTTTGTCGAGCGTCACGAGGTCACTGTCAACATCGTCAATCCGCTGACTTCGGAAGTTGTTTATTCGGTTCAAGGCGCTGGCGAGTAGAGCCTGTCTGAACGCGAGGTGCTCGGCTTCGGTAGCACGGCCAGTTACGACGCCACGTTGAACGGCAAGGTGCTCGATCTCGCGATCCGTGAAGCCATCAACAGCCTTGTCGCCGGTATCGACGCAGGCGCCTGAAAACCTGTGCGTTGAAGGCCACATCGTGAGAACAACCAGCACGCTCGGCGGCCCCCTGATGTGCTGGCCACGCTCAGTGTCTTGGCGCAACTGAGCCTTCCGCTGGCAGCGTTCTGGCTTCTATGCGATGCCGGTTTCCCTCGTTGACGAAACGCTGCGGCTAAACGGCATGCAAGTGGCCCACGACAGCCACCAGATCGCCCTGCCCAAGCTGCGCGAAATCTTTGGCACTGATGCAGTGCTCTATGTAACCGTCAAGAGCTACGGCGCCGTTTATCGGGTGGTCAGCAGCGAGGCAGTGGTGGCCATGGACGCAAAGTTGGTTGGCCTCAGAGTTGGCCTCAGAAATAGCCAGTTGCTCTGGGAGGGCAGCGCCCGAGCGTCCAGCGCAGAGCAAAGTGGCGCCAGCCAAGGCGGGCTGATTGGAATGTTGGTGAAGGCCGTGATCGAGCAGATTGCCAACACGGTCGGCGAACGCAGCCACCCGATTGCCGGCATTGCCGGCATTGCCAGCCAACGCCTGCACGGTCTTCATCAAGTGGGGCTTTCACTTTTCCTCAAGCGACCAGTTCCGGCGGAATCGCCGCCGCCAGAAAGTCATACACCCGCCGCACCAGCGCGCTGCCGCGAATTTCGCGGTGCACCGCCAGCCAACACGGCAGCGGCGGGATCTTCAGCATCGGCAACACCGGCTGCACACCCGGCCAGTGGCGCAGGTTGTAGGCAGCGACAAAACCGATACCCGCGCCCGCTGCCACCAGGCGGCCATAGGCCAGCTGGTTGTCGGTGCGCAGCACAAAAGCTTCGCGTGGCAGCACGACGCCCAGCCGGGCAAAGCCACGTTCGATGGTGTCGTCGCGGTCATAGCCGACGAGGCGGTGCTTGAGCAAGTCGCCGGGCTTGCGCGGCGTGCCGGCGCGCTGCAGGTAGCTGGCGTGCGCACAGGCCACGATGCCGATCTCGCCGAGCTTGCGCACCACCAGTGAACCCTGCGCCGGCCGCACCATGCGCACAGCGATGTCGGCTTCGCGGCGCAGCAGGTTGCTGATCTGGTTGGACGCGACCAGCTCAATCTGGATGCCGGGCTCGGCCTGCTGCAACTGCGCCAGCACGGCCGGCAGCAGGTAGCTCGCTGCCACTTCACTGGTGGTGATGCGCACGGTGCCGGTGGTGGCGTCGCGGCTGCGCGTCAGCGTGCGTGCCAGGGTGTCGGCGCTGGCGGCCATCTGTCGCGCCGCATCTGCAATGGCCAAGGCCAGCGCCGTGGGCACCACGCCGCGGCCGGTGCGTTCGAAGAGCGGCGCGCCCAGCTGCGCTTCCAGTTCGGTGACGTGGCGGCTGAGCGTGGGCTGCTGCGCGCCAAGCTGCCGCGCTGCGCCCATCAGGCTGCCAGCGTCCAGCACCGCCAGGAAGCTGCGCACCAGGGTCCAGTCGAAGGTGTTCTGTGCCATGCATAAATGTATAGCTTAGTTGCCAGTCTCGACAATTGTCGAAGAGCAGATGTCGGTGGACACTGAATGCATCCCCACACCACCCGAGCAACACCGCACCATGAAATCCGTCCTCATCCTCGGCGCCAACGGCCGCTTCGGACAGGCTGCCACACAAGCCTTTGCGCAGGCTGGCTGGCGCGTGCTGGCGCAGGTGCGGCGCGCGCCCGCCGCACCACTTCCCGCTGGCGCCACCGCGCTGGCATTGCCGCTGGCCGACACCGCCACGCTGTGCGCGCAGGCCGGCAGGGTGCTCGCCGTGGTTCACGCCGTGAACCCCGTGTACACGCGCTGGGATGCAGAAGCGATGCCGGCGCTGCAGCACGGCATGGCGGTGGCGCAGCAGCTGCACGCGCTTTTCATGCTGCCGGGCAATGTGTACAACTTTGGCGAAGGCATGCCGGCGCTGTTGACCGAGACCACTCCGCAGGCGCCCAGCAACAACAAGGGCCGCATTCGCGTGGCGATGGAAGCCGCGATGCGAGACCGCAGCGCGAAGGGAACGAAGGGGGCAGAGGGGGCACAAGCTGCACAAGGCCTGCGCAGCGTGGTCATCCGCGCGGGCGACTTCTATGGTTGCGGCAGCGGGTCGTGGTTGGACTTAGCCGTCGTCAAGTCGATCCGCAAGGGCAAGCTGGTCTATCCCGGGCCGTTGGACCTGCCGCATGCCTGGGCCTACCTGCCCGACCTGGCACGCGCCTTCGTCGCTGTGGCGACGCGTCCGCCTGTGCAGGCTTTCGAGACCCTGCACTTCGCTGGCCACACGCTCACCGGGCGCGAACTGCTGGGCGCCTTGCAGGCGGAGGCCGAAGCCCTGGGCCTGCACCCGGCACGCGGCTGGCGCACCGGTGGGATGCCCTGGCGCCTGATCCGCACGGTGGGCCTCGTCTACCCGCTGTGGCGCGAACTGGCGCACATGCGCTATCTCTGGCGCGTGCCGCATGCCTTGTCGGGGGACGCACTGACGCGCGCCGTTGGCCCGCTGCCGGCAACGCCGCTGCAGCAGGCGCTGCGCACGGCGCTGATCGACCTGGGCCTCGGCGCTGCCCCGACCCTTGCCACCGCCACCGCCACCGCCAACGCCAATCCCACCCCTAACCCCAACCCCAACCGCGTCGCAGCGCCTTGAACCCGGAGCCCTCGATGACCCCCCAGATCACCCCTTCGCGCAGCCGCGCCCTTGGCGCGCTGCTGATCGCCGACGCCCTGCTCGCCTTTGCACCCGTCGCCATCCTGGCACCGGCCATCGGCTGGCCTGCGTCGCTTGGCAAACCCGCTGCCGAACAACTCGGCGCCATTGCCGCCGCACCCGGTGCGGTGCTGGCCGGCTATGGCATCTACCTGCTGTATTCGGTGCTGGTGGCGCCGCTGATGATCGGCCTGGCCGCGCGCTTGCGTGGCGGCCTGGCGTCGCCGCTGGGCATGACCGTGGCGGCCTTCGCGGCGCTGTCGGCCTTGGCCCGCAGCATCGGCATCCTGCGCTGGCTGACGGTGATGCCCGCGCTGGCTGCCGTGCGGGCCGGCGCCGACGCCACCATGCAAGCGCAGATCGACACCGTCTTCAGCGCCATCACCCGCTACGGCGGTGGCATTGGTGAAGTGCTGGGGGTCAGCCTCTTCATGGCGCTATCGCTCGGCACGCTGTGTGCGGGCGCGCTGCTGCACGGCGGGCTGCCACGCTGGCTGTCCGGCCTGGGTTTGATTTGCGCGCTGGCACTGGGCGGCCTGTTGCTGCCGGTTTTTGGCGGCCCGGCCCTGGTGCCCATGGCTGCCGCCGTGAGCCTGTTGTCGTTGTGGATGCTGGCCGGCGGCGTGCACCTGATGTGGTCAGTGCGACCGCAGCGCTGAGCCCGCGCGCGCACGCCCGGAAGGCCTTGCGCGGTGCGCGGTGCGCGGTGCGCATTGGCGTGTGGGCGTTGGCGTGTGGGCGATTTCACGCCCGCAGCACTGAGCTATCGTCATGGCGTGAACCTGCTCGACGTCGAGAACCTCCGCGTCACCCTGCAAACCGCGCGCGGCCCGGCCGACGCGTTGCGCGGCGTGTCCTTCAGCCTGTCGCGCGGCGGCACGCTCGGGCTGATTGGTGAGTCGGGCTGCGGCAAGAGCATCACCGCGCTGGCGCTGATGGGCCTGCTGCCCGACGGCGCGCGGGTCAGCGGCTCCATCCGCCTGAACGGCCAGGAGCTGACAGCGCTGGATGAGCCCGCGTTATGCCGCCTGCGCGGCCACCGCATCGGCATGGTGTTTCAGGAACCGATGACGGCGCTGAACCCGCTGCACACCGTGGGCCACCAGATTGCCGAACCGCTGCGCCTGCACAAGGGCCTGACCCGCAGCGCGGCGCAGGCCGAGGCACTGCGTTTGCTGGAACGCGTGCAGTTGCCGCAGGCCGCGCAGAGGCTGTTGGCCTACCCGCACCAGCTCTCTGGCGGCCAACGCCAGCGCGTGGTGATTGCCATCGCACTGGCTTGCGGGCCCGACCTGCTGGTGGCGGACGAGCCGACCACTGCCCTGGACGTGACGATCCAGCGCGAGGTGCTGGACCTCATCAAGGAACTGGTGCGCGAAGACGGCATGGGCCTGCTGCTGATCAGCCACAACCTGGCGGTGATGGCCGACACGGTAGACCGCATGCTGGTGATGTATGGCGGCACGGTGGTGGAAAGCGGACCCACGGCCGCCGTGTTCCGGCGCCTGGCGCACCCCTACACCCGCGGTCTGTTCGCGGCACGGCCACGGCTGGGGTTGCAGCGTGGCACGCGGCTGTCCACCATCCCGGGCCGCGTGCCAGCGTTGGCCGACATGCCGCCAGGTTGTCCTTTCGCCGACCGCTGCGACCGGGTCATCGGCGCCTGCCGCAGCGCCCCACCCGCAGCCGTGGTGGTGGGGCCCCTGCACGAGGCGCGCTGCTTGCGAATATTCGAAAGTGCCGGCGGATGAAGGCACCCACAAACCCGCCGCTGCTGCGTGTGGAAGCGCTTACCAGACGCTACCGCCTGCCGCGCCACAGCCTGCTGCAGCCCGCGCCCGAAGTGCAGGCGTTGGCTGGCGTGAGCTTCACGCTTCACGCCGGCAAGAGCCTGGGCGTGGTGGGCGAATCGGGTTCCGGCAAGAGCACGCTGGCGCGGCTGGTGATGGCGCTGGAAGCGCCCAGCAGCGGCCAGGTGCTGCTGGACGGCATCGACCTGCAGACGCTGGACGCAGCGGCGATGCGCCAGACGCGCACCCAGTTGCAGATGGTGTTCCAGGACCCTTTCAGTTCACTCGACCCGCGCCGCACCGTGCTGCAGACGGTGGCCGAGCCACTGGCCGTGCTGCACGGAGCCGGCAAGGCCGAGCAGCGGGAACGCGCGACTGAAGCGCTGGCCGCTGTGGGCCTGGCCGCCGCCGACCTGTTGAAGTACCCGCATGAATTCAGCGGCGGTCAGCGCCAGCGCATCGCGATTGCGCGCGCGCTAATTACGCGGCCCCGGCTCATCGTGGCCGACGAACCCGTGAGCGCGCTGGACGTGAGCGTGCAGGCCCAGGTGCT
>JAYSYB010000129.1:0-2128 GCA_043716775.1 Rubrivivax sp. | reverse complement strand
TCGGGCCGAGATCCACAGGTCGGTCCAGGTGGGCCGCGCGTGCCATGGTCAGCGGGATGCTGTACTCGGTCTCGGGCACTTGAGAGACCACGGTGGCTTGCCGGCCCAACCTAGTGATCCAGCCCAAGGTGCGCGCCACGCCGCGCTCGAACACCGCCTGGTTGGTGGCGATGGACGGTGTCGTGGCATCGTCGTCAGTGATGTAGACGGTGTGTCCCAACTCGGCGCCGAAACGATGCCCCATGGCATAAATGGCCCAGCGTGATATCAGCACCACCCGTTCAAGCTGGGGCTGGTCGGCGACGAACTTCATGAAGGATTCTGCGGTCTCGTCGCAGTCGCGATAGCCGTCACGCGCCTGGGCGACGCCAGCCAGGGCGGGGCAGCCGCCGCGCACATAAGCCAGGCCACTGACACCCGCTTGCCGCGCCGCGGCCGAAATGGCCGGCAACAAGGCTTCGGCATGCGAGTCGCCCCAGACCACAAAAGTGGGCGCAACGCCTGTCAGCACGCCAAGTGCACAAAGGCGTACACGCGGTGCTGAGTCGGCTGCCAACGGGCGGCAATCTGCGGCGGAGGGCGCGTCGTCACGCACGGCCAGCAGGCGGTGTACTTCGGACGAGAAGCGACGGGGCAGCCCATCGCCCAAGGCCATCGCTGCGCCGACGCTGAGGCCAACGACCATCGTGGCAACACCTGCAGCGACCACCTTGGTGCGACTGGACACCCTGCCATCCAGGCGAAAGGGACGTTCAATAAAGCGCCAGCTCAAGATCGCGAGGCCAAGCACAGCGGCCAGCATCGACATGGTCTGCGTGCCGGTCACTGGTTCAATCGCATAGATCTTGTAGAGCACGAACACCGGCCAATGCCACAGGTAGAGCGAGTACGAGATCAGCCCGACAAAGCGCAGCGGTGGCATCGACAGCAGGCCCGCTGCCCGGTTGCCAGTGGTTTGAGTCGCCCACAAGACGAGGGCAGAACCCACTACGGGCGGAATGGCCATGGCACCAGGGAACGCCGTGGATTCTGAGTACAGGACGACAGGCCCGCAGATCAGGGCCAGTCCCAGAAGGGTCAGGGCAGTGGCGCGATGGGGCGTCAACAGCGAGTGAGCCGGTCTTTGCGAGATGAACATGGCCAGCAGGGAACCCAGCATCAGTTCCCAGGCGCGTGCCGGAGCCGAGTAAAACGCCTGGTCAGGGGCATTCGCCATGAGCCAGATGCTGTAGCCCAGCGACAGCGCACTGAGCGCCAGCGTGAGCGTCAGCAACCAAGGGCGCAACCAGCGCCAGACGGCGTAAAGGTAGACCGGAAACAGCAGGTAAAACTGTTCTTCGACCGCCAGCGACCACATGTGCAGCAGCGGTTTGCTGTCCGCCGGGGCAGCAAAGTACGCCGTGTCGTGCATGAAGTGGTAGTTGGCGTAGAAGAGCGAGGTTGCAAACAGGCTCTTGCCAAAGTTGGTCAACTCGCGTGGGAAGAGCAAACAGACCGCGCAAACCGTGGTGGCAGCCAAGACAGCAAAGAGGGCAGGAAAAATGCGGCGGATGCGGCGCTCGTAGAACTGCAGCAGCGAGAACCGGTCGGTCTGTACCGATCGCAACAAAATCCCCGTGATCAAGAAGCCGGAGATGACGAAGAAGACATCGACGCCAACATAACCCCCGCTGAACCCTGGCACGCCTGCATGAAACAGGACGACAGGGACAACAGCAAAGGCGCGTAACCCGTCGATTTCCGGTCTGTATTCAGAGGACATGGGCCGTTCGATAGCAGGAAGAGAATGAGCATAGAGGGTCCGGCGACGCGCGTCAGCCAGTCAGGGCGACCCCCGAGAACCGATCCCGCCACGTTCAGTCAACATCGCACGAGTCACTGGCCAGATCGTGGTCGGAAGTCCGCTTCGCGCCGTTGCGATGGCGCGGCCCTGGCTTGTTGGCCTGGCGCCTGCGGCCCTCGCACGCGCCGTCGGCCATCCACGGGGAAACGATGGCCGGCACGCCGCGGGGGCCTCCCTAGAATGTCGCTGACAGCACAAGGAGCTTCCCGCAATGCCATCCCATCGCCGCAGCGCCGCCAGTGCGCACGCTGAAGCCGCCCCCGAAGGCAGCCTGCGGGTCTTGAA
>JAYSYB010000128.1:0-2129 GCA_043716775.1 Rubrivivax sp. | reverse complement strand
CCACTTCCAGGGCCAGTGCGGCACGGCGGTTCAGCAGCGCCAGCAGCTCGCGGTCCACCGCGTCAATGCGTTCGCGCAGCGCCAGCAATTGCGGGGTGCCTGGTTGGGCTGCGGCCGGGTCGCTCATGCGCTGCACCAGTCCGGTCTCACTTCTTGGCAGGGGCCGCGGGTGCGCTGGCGGGCTGTGCCGGCAGACCCAGGCGCTTGGCCACGGTCTGCTGCATGGCGCGGACCTTGGGTTCAATGTCGGCCTTGGTTTCGCCAACTAGCTTTTCGGTCAGCACCTTTTGCATGTCGCCGGCCATGCCTTGGAATTTGCGGAACACGGGGGATTCCAGCATCGCAATCACCTGGCGCAATTCATCTTCATTGAAGCGTTCTTCCAGCAGCGGGCCGATGGTGCCGGGCGCCAACTTGGTGGCGCGCGCAGTGACGATCGGCACGGCCTCTTCGGCGTATTTGCGCAAGTCGGCTTCGATGTCGCGCGCCACTGCCTCGCGGCGTTCAGTGGGCATGCGTTGCAGCGCCTGGCCAGCTTGCTGCATCAACTGCATCGCGGGCTGTTCGGCCAAGCCGCGCGCCATCGCTTCAATGCCGGGTTGCTGCAGTTGCAAAATACGCGCGACCAGTTCCTTCTTGCCGATGGCCGCCGGCGCCGCAGCGGCTGCCTGTGCAGGTGCCGGCGCTTGTGCAGAAGCAGTGAAAGCCGCAGCGACGAGCGCCGCAGTGAGCAGGGACTTGAACATCAATTTCCTTCCGGGCCAGCGTCGCTGGCGGTATTGTTTTCGCTGTCGTCCGTGCCTTCTGCAGGTGCGTCGTTTTCCACGATGCGCTGCAGGCCCGACAGCTTGGTGCCATTGTCCAGGGAGATCAACGTCACGCCTTGCGTCGCGCGGCCGAGTTCACGGATCTCGCTGACCCTGGTGCGCACCAGCACGCCCTTGTCGGTGATGAGCATGATCTCGTCGGCAGGGCGGACCAGCGTGGCGGCCACGACGCGGCCGTTGCGGTCGCTCTGCACGATGGCGATCATGCCTTTGCCGCCGCGCAGGTGGCGCGTGTATTCGGTGATCGACGTGCGCTTGCCGTAGCCATTTTCAGTGGCCGTCAAAACGCTCTGTGTTTCGTCCTCGGCCACCAGCAGCGCGATCACGGTCTGGCCTTCGTCCAGCGTCATGCCCTTGACACCGCGCGACTGCCGGCCGTGCGCGGTGACGTCGCCTTCGTCAAAGCGCACCGCCTTGCCACCGTCGCTGAACAGCATGACATCGTGTTTGCCATCGGTGAGCGCAGCGCCGATCAGCCCGTCGCCGTCATCCAGCGTCACCGCGATGATGCCGGCCTTGCGCGGGTTGCTGAAGTCGTACAGCGGTGTCTTCTTGACGATGCCTTGCGCAGTGGCCATGAAGACGTAGTGATCGGCCGGGAAGCTGCGGAACTCACCGGTTAGCGGCAGCACGACAGTGATCTTTTCGCCCTGCTGAAGAGGGAACATGTTGACGATGGGCCGGCCGCGCGACGCGCGCGAACCTTGCGGCACTTCCCAGACCTTGATCCAGTAGACACGGCCGCGGTCACTGAAACACAGGATCCAGTCGTGCGTGTTGGCGATGAACAGCTGGTCGATCCAGTCGTCTTCCTTGGTCTGCGTGGCCTGCTTGCCGCGGCCACCGCGCTTTTGCGCGCGGTATTCGGTCAGCGGCTGGCTCTTGATGTAGCCGGTGTGGCTGAGTGTCACCACCATGTCGGCGGGCGTGATCAGGTCTTCGGTGCCCAGTTCCAGCGCGTTGCGTTCGATCTGGCTGCGGCGCGCGCCGATCTTGCTTTGGCCAAACTCCTGGCGCAGGTCGGCGAGCTCGCCACTGATGATGGCGGTCACACTTTGATGCCCATGAACCTCGCCAGCACCGACTTCGAGTTGTTCGGTGTCGAACCGCTTTTCGCGCTCGACCGCGCCGCGCTCGACGTGCGCTGGCGCGCGCTGCAGGGTGAGGTGCACCCCGACAAGTTCGCGGCCGGAGGCGCCGCCTCGCAACGCATCGCGATGCAGTGGGCGGTGCGCGTCAACGAGGCCTACCAGCGCCTGAAAGATCCGGTCAAGCGCGCCGCTTACCTCTGCGAGCTGAACG
>JAYSYB010000127.1:0-6636 GCA_043716775.1 Rubrivivax sp. | reverse complement strand
GCACACCGACTGACCGAATGACCCGATCTGCGTCGGGTCAAACCAACACCTACGAGGACGCACCCTATGCATCGCGACGATTGGCTGGGATTTTCAAGGACTGCCGTGGCAGTGGCCGTGGCGATGGTGGCTGCCACGGCACCGGTGCTGGCGCAGAACACCACGGCTGCGATCAACGGGGTCGTGGTGGATACCGGCGGCAAGCCCGTGGCCGGCGCAACGGTGACCATCGTCCACATCGAGTCGGGCTCCACCAACACCGCCACCACCGATGCAGAGGGCCGGTACGCCGCCCGCGGCCTGCGAGCAGGCGGTCCGTTCACCGTGACCGTCAGCAAGGGCGGCCTCAGCGACAAGCGCGAAGGCGTCTTCCTCGCGCTGGCAGAAACACTGGCACTGGATGCCCAGCTGGGTGCATCAGCGCAAACAGTGGTCGTGACGGGTCGCGGCATCTCGGAACGCTTCAACCGCAGCAACATGGGCGCCGGCACCAGCATCAGCGGCCGCGACCTCAGTGCCTACGCGTCGGTGCAACGCAACCTGCAGGACTACGCCCGTTCCGACCCGCGCCTGGCGCAAACCGACAAGGAACGTGGCGAGATCTCCGCTGCGGGCCAGAACACGCGCTACAACTCGATCACCATCGACGGCGTCACCACCAACGACACCTTTGGCCTGGAAGCCAACAACCTGCCCACCATCAAGCAGCCGATCAGCATCGACGCCATCCAGTCGGTGCAGGTCAACCTGAGCAACTACGACATCACGCAACGCGGCTACACCGGCGCCAACATCAACGCCGTCACCAAGAGCGGCACCAACGAATTCCACGGCAGCGTGTACTACGTCTGGCGTGACGACAACCTGGTGGGCGACCGCTTCAACCGGACCACCGGCGACTACTTTCCCGCGCCGTCTTTCAAGGAAGACACCAAGGGCTTCACCCTTGGCGGTCCGATCCTCAAGGACCGCCTGTTCTTCTTTGCCAGCTACGAACAGTTCAAGAGCTCGCGCAGCAGCCCGGACTTCGGCCCGCTGGGTGGCACCAGAACCAACGTCGGCATCAGCCAGAGCTCGATCGACTCTGCCATTGCCATCTCACGCAACACCCATGGCATCGACGTCGGCAGCGACACCGTGCCCACGGGGCTTTCGGTGGCGGTCAAGGACGCGCTGCTGAAGCTGGACTGGAACATCAGCGACACCCACCGCGCCAGCCTGCGCTACACAAAGACCGAGCAGTCCGAGCCCAACATCGCCGGCTTCTCGGGCACCGGCCTGTCTCTCAGTTCGTGGTGGTGGAACCAGGAGAAAACGCTCGAAAGCGTGGTCGGCCAATGGTTCGCCGACTGGACGCCCACCCTCAGCACCGAACTCAAGGTCTCCAAGCGCGAATACGAGAGTCAGCCCTTCACGGTCAACGGCACGCGCCTGCCGGCCATCGGGCTGCGCTTTTCGGGCTTGCTGCCGGCGGGCACGCCCAGCGGCGTCAACGCCAACAACCGTTTCCTGAACTTTGGCACCGAGCTCAGCCGCCATTACAACGTGCTGAAAACCGAGACGACCGATGTCTATGCCGGCGCCAACTGGACAGTCGGCGGGCATGAACTGAAATTCGGCCTGGACTACGCCGACAACAAGGTGTTCAACGCCTTCCTGCAAAACATCAACGGCAACTACACCTTCGCCTGCGAGCCCGGCGCCTACACCTTCGGCACCTTCACCACCTGCGACGCCATGACGCCGGCGCAGCGTGAACTGGCGACGCTGGAGAACTACCGCGCTGGCAAGCCTTCCGCGTACACGCTGCAGGCACCGCAGACGGGTCGCACGATTGACAATGCGATCGCAATCTGGAGCTACACCAACACCGGCGTCTTCCTGCAGGACAGCTTCAAGGTCTCGCCCACCTTTAGCCTCATGGCTGGCCTGCGCATGGACCAGCAGGGCGTGCCCACCAAGCCCATTGCCAACGCCAACGTGGCCGCGCCCCGCGTCGCCGGCAGCGTGGCCGGCACCACCTTCACGCGCGACACCGGTGGCTACGGTTTGGACAACACGGTCACGCTGGACGGCAACCGGCTGTTTCAGCCCCGCATCGGTTTCAACTGGGACCTGGGCAGCAAGGAACGCCGGATGCAATTGCGCGGCGGCCTGGGTCTGTTCCAGGGCGCGGCGGCCAACGTCTGGCTGTCCAACCCTTTCAGCAACACCGGGGTGGCCATCGCGTCGCTCAACTGCGCCAGCTACACGGCCTGCAGCACCGCCAACGCCGGCGGCCAGGTGCTGTTCAACGCCAACCCCAACGCGCAACCAGCGCTGTCGGGCACCATCCCGGCGGCCAACGTGGACGTGCTGTCCACGGGCCTTGAGCAGCCGTCGGTCTGGAAGGCCAACCTCGCCTTTGAAACCGAACTGCCACCGCTGCCAGTCATCGGGCGACTGGTGGTGGGCGCCGAATGGCTGCATACCAAGACCAACTCGGCCATCTACTACCAGCACCTGAACCTGGGTGATGCCACGCGCACCGGCACCGACGGCCGACAGCTGTTCTACCGAGCCGAGGGCTACAACGGCGGCGCCGCTGCCTTTGCCGGATCGTGCTGGAACAGCAACGGCACACCCATCACGAATGGCGCTTGCGCCACGCCAACGGGCCAGTCGCGCACCCGCGCGCTGAGCAACGCGCGCTTCAACAATGTGCTGCTGGCCAAGGAAACCAGCCTGGGTGGCGGCGACGCCATCACGGTGTCGATCGGGCAGCCGTCGACGGCCGGCTTCGGCTGGAGCCTGGCCTACACCAAGACCACGGCCAAGGAAGTCAGCCCGCTGACCTCATCCACCTCGGGTTCGAACTGGAGCAACCGAAACATCTTCAACCCGAATGAAGAAGTCGAGTCCAACTCCAACTACCTGGTGAAAGACCGCATCAGCGCCAGCCTGAACTGGTCCAAGGCCTTCGTCGGCACCTACCGCACCAGCGTGGGCGTGTTCTACGAGGGCCGCCGCGGCAAGCCTTACAGCTGGACGTACCTGAACGACCTGAACGGTGATGGCATCGGCGGCAATGACCTGATGTACATCCCGTCGGCACCGGGCTCCGGCGAAGTGGTCTTCCGCGGCCGCAGCTCTACCGAAACGCCGGCCCAAGCGGAAGCAGCGTTCTGGGATGTCGTCAACGGCAACGCCGGGTTGGCTTCAGCCAAGGGCGGGTTGGTCGGGCGCAACAACAACTACGCGCCCTGGGTCAACAACTTCGACGTGCGCCTGAGCCAGGAACTGCCCGGCTTCTACAAGGACCACAAGGTGAGCTTCACCTTCGACATTCTCAACTTCGGCAACCTGCTGAACAAGAAGTGGGGCCGCATCGACGAGATCGGCTTCCCGTCCAACCGCAGTTTCGTCAACTACGCTGGGCTTGATGCGAGCGGCAAGTACATCTACACCCTGGGCTCAACCGAAGACTACGTGACCCGCCAGGCCTCAGGTGAAAGCCAGTGGGCGGTGCAGGCAACGTTGCGCTATTCCTTCTGACCCGCGCCGGCTTCAACAAAAAGGGCGGCCCGATCGGGCCGCCCTTTTTTCCTTGCAGGCTGCGACGCTGCCTACAGCTTTGCGCGCACCCATGCAGCCACAGACGCGAGTGCCGCCGGCAACGCCGCCGCGTCGCTGCCACCGGCCATCGCCAGGTCGGCCTTGCCACCGCCCTTTCCACCCACCTGCTGGGCGACAAAGTTGACGAGCTCACCGGCCTTGATACGCCCCATCACGTCGGCCGTGGCACCTGCGGCCAATTGCACCTTGCCGCCGTCCACCGCCGCCAGCACGATGGCAGCGCTCTTGAGCTTGTCCTTGAGCTTGTCCATCGTCTCGCGCAGCTCCTTGGCGTCAGCGCCTTGCAGCATCGCAGCGACGACCTTCACGCCGTTCACATCGACCGCCTGCGCCAGCAGTTCGTCGCCCTGTGACGAAGCCAGTCTGCTCTTCAGCGCTTCCACTTCTTTCTCCAGCGCGCGCACGTGGTCCAGCACCGCAGCCACGCGGCCGGGCACTTCAGCAGGCGTGGCTTTCAGCGTTCCGGCCAGGCCGTTGACGCTGCCTTCCAGCTGCTGCAGGTAGGCCAGCGCGTTGCCGCCGGTGACGGCTTCAACGCGCCGGATGCCGGCTGCCACGCCGCTTTCGGCCACGATCTTGAACAGGCCAATGTCACCCGTGCGCTGCACGTGCGTGCCGCCGCAGAGTTCACGGCTGCTGCCGATGTCCAGCACACGCACCTCATCACCATACTTCTCGCCAAACAGCATCATGGCGCCAAGCTTTTGCGCTTCTTCGATCGGCAGCACGCGAGAGCTTGCAGCCGCATTCGCCAGGATCTCGGCATTCACGATGGCTTCAATCTGCGTCACCTGCGCGTCGCTCACCGGCGCGTTGTGCGCAAAGTCAAAGCGCGTGCGCTCGGCGTTGACGAGTGAACCCTTCTGCTGCACATGCGCGCCCAGCACTTCGCGCAACGCCTTGTGCATCAGGTGCGTGGCGCTGTGGTTGCGCACCGTACGGGCGCGGTGCTCACCGTCCACACGTGCCACCAGCGTGTCGCCGACTTCGACTTCGCCTTCATTGATGCGCCCCTGGTGGCCGTGCACCGCCGCTTGCACCTTGATCGTGTCTTCGACCAGCACGCGGCTCTTGGCATTGCGCAGCTCGCCGGTGTCGCCCACCTGACCGCCGCTTTCGGCATAGAAGGGCGTGTGGTCGAGCACGATCACCGCGTCGTCACCGGCCTTGGCACGTTGAACCGGGCTGCCGTCGATGTAGATCGCCGTCACCTTGCTGTGTTCACACACCATGTGTTCATAACCGTGGAAAGTGGTGTCAGCACCACTGTAGGCCAGGCCTTGCGCCATCTTGAACTTGCCGGCCGCTCGCGCTTGTTCGCGCTGGCGCGTCATGGCAGCGTTGAAGCCAATCTCGTCGACCTTGACACCGCGCTCCCTGCACACATCGGCCGTCAGGTCGAGCGGGAAGCCGAAGGTGTCGTGCAGCTTGAAGGCGATGTCGCCGGCAATCACTGTCGCGCCCGCTTTTTCCGAAGACGCAAGCTCAGTTTCCAGAATCTCCATGCCATTGGCAATGGTCTGAAAGAAGCGCTCTTCCTCGACCTTCAGCACCTCGGTCACGCGCAGCATCTCGCGCCGCAGTTCGGGATAGGCCTCACCCATCTCCTGCGCCAGTGGTGCCACCAGCGTGTAGAAGAAGGGCTTCCTCGCGCCCAGCTTGTAGCCGTGGCGGATGCCTCGCCGCGCGATGCGCCGCAGCACGTAGCCACGGCCTTCGTTGCCGGGAATCACACCGTCCGCCACCGTGAAGGTGCAGGCGCGGATGTGGTCGGCAATGACTTTCAGTGACGGTGAGGTGGCATCAACTTCCGCACCCGCCGCAGCCGTTTGCACGGCACCCTTCGCCGCGCCCAGCAGGCGCACGAAGAGGTCGATCTCGTAGTTGCTGTGCACATGCTGCAGCACCGCAGCCAGCCGCTCCAGGCCCATGCCGGTATCGACGCTGGGCTTCGGCAGCTTGTGCATCACACCGTCCTCGGTGCGGTTGAACTGCATGAAGACGTTGTTCCAGATTTCGATGTAGCGGTCGCCATCTTCGTTCGCGCTGCCGGGCGGGCCACCGGCGACGTCGGGCCCGTGGTCGAAGAAGATTTCGCTACACGGGCCGCAGGGGCCCGTGTCGCCCATCATCCAGAAGTTGTCGGACATGTAGCGGCCGCCCTTGTTGTCGCCGATGTGCACGATGCGCTCTGCGGGCAGCCCGATGACCTTGAGCCAGATGTCGTAGGCCTCGTCATCTTCGGCGTAGACCGTCGCCCACAGCTTGTCCTTGGGCAGTTTGAAGTGCACGGTCAGCAGTTCCCAGGCGTACTGGATGGCGTCAAGCTTGAAGTAGTCACCGAATGAGAAGTTGCCCAGCATCTCAAAGAAGGTGTGGTGGCGCGCGGTGTAGCCGACGTTTTCCAAGTCGTTGTGCTTGCCGCCTGCGCGGATGCATTTCTGGCTGGTGGTGGCGCGCGAATACGGCCGCTTGTCGAAGCCCAGAAACACGTCCTACTGGTTCATGCCGGCGTTGGTGAACAGCAGCGTAGGGTCGTCGCCCGGCACCACGGGGCTGCTGGCCACGATCTGGTGGCCCTTGGATTCAAAGTAATTCAGGAAGGTGGAACGGATGTCGGAGGCATTCATGGGCGTGTACGGCAGATCGGGTTGGAGGTTCACGCGGCGAAAGCGAAACGCGCGCGCGGAAGGAGATTCTATGCAGCGCCCCCTCAGGCGCCCGAAGACTCCCGAAGACGCCCGCAGCCCAGGGCGTTGACCACCAGGCGGCCAGCCCCAAGCGTTAGAGTGCGCCCAAGAAGGAGCACCATCCATGGACATGAAAACCTCACCGCTGGCCACCCTGGCCGACCCCGGCCTGCTGAAGACCGACGCGCTGATCAACGGCGCCTGGACCAGCGGCCAGGCGAACCACCCGCGCTTCACCGTGACCGACCCCGCCACCGGCCTGGCACTGGCCGAGGTGGCCAACCTGGGCGCCATCGACGCGGCGGCTGCCATTTCGGCCGCTGAGAAAGCG
>JAYSYB010000126.1:0-2134 GCA_043716775.1 Rubrivivax sp. | reverse complement strand
ATTCGTCAGCACTTCACCGTGCGCCTGCATCGACAACTTTTTCAGGGTCTGGTTGGCCGCCTCAAAGGCCTCGCGCTGGGCGCGGAAGGCTGCGTCGCCCAGCCGCGGGCCGCGCTCTTCAAAGGCCGGACGCTCGCCGCGATCAGGACGTCCCTCGAAGCTGCGTTCCGGACGGTAAGGCTCAAACTTGTTGTCGGTACTGGCGCGCGGACCGCCGGGCTTGCCCCCCGGGCGTGCATCCTTGCGGTCGCCAAATTTGCCGCCACGGCCTGCAGAGGCAGGTTCGGCTTTGCGCATGCCCGGACGGTCATCGCCACGCATGGCGACCACCGGCTTGGGTGCGGGTTTGGGTACAGGTGGAGGTGCAGCGGCCTCTTCGGCTGCAGGGCTGGCGGCCTGCGTCTCAGGCTCAAGCCCTTCAGACACTTCAGCGTCTGCCGGAGCAGCTGCTTCCGCACTGTCGACCGCTATCATTTCAGTAGCTGTTGCCGCAGGCGCCTCTTGGGCTGCAGCCTGATTTTCTTCTGAAGCTGGGGCAAGGTCGGCCTCGGCCCTTGCTGCAAGTGGCGCAGCATCCACAGGTGCTGCAGGTGCTGCGGCTACAGGCATCTGCCCACGAACAACCGCCTCCAGCGCCTTGGCAGCAGCGTGAATTTTCTGTGCATCACCCGTTGCGGCAGCGGCCTCCACGGCTTTGGCCGCTTCGAGCACATGGCGGTCATGTTCACCGAGGGCCGACGCGGCCTTCTCGCGCTCTACCGTCTTGCGCTGGAAAGCATCGTCAATCGGCTTGCGAAACGCATCCCAGAGCTTTTGCTCCTGCTTGCGCTCAATCGGCACGGCCTGGGCCTCGTGTTGCCAGCGCTGCTGCAGGTGTTTGATCGCATCAATATGCAGTTGCGGCTCGGCGCCAAGCACCTGCGCTTCTTCAATCATCGCCCGGCGGCGTGCCAGGCTTTCGGCGCGCGCGGTCCGCAGCGCGGCGTCGGCGGCATCCATCGCGGCTTTCCACTGCGGCTGGATCTCGGCAAAAGCCTTTTCGCTCAGGTGGCCGGCTGCCGTCCATTTCTCGACAAACCCATTGAGGCTGCGGATCTGGTGCTTCCAGTCGGTATTGCCCTGATTCGCTTGCGCCCAGGCCAGCACCTCGTCAATCAGCAGACGGCGCTCGGCCTTCACGGTTTCGCTTTGCTCCTTGACTTTCTCCAGCCAGGCCTCGACCACCTTGTGGGCCTCGTTGCAGGCGTCGTCAAAACGCTTCCACATGGCGTGGTTGGGTGTGCCGCCCTGGTCGCTGGTTTTCCAGAGCTCGCGCATGGCGCGGAGCGCCTCCTGCTGCTTGCGTCCGCCCTGCGGTTTGGCCACCAGCGCTTCGGCCTTGGCGACCAGTTCTTCACGGATCTGGTCGGCACGCCAGCGCTGCCAGCCTTCGAGTTCGCCCGCAGCCGTGAGCGCCGCATGGGCGGCTGTCTCCAGCGTGTTGTCTATGTTGCGGATGTTTTCTTTAAGCGCCTGGCGCAACTCGGCGGCCACTTTGGGCGTGGACTTGCCGTGGCCCTCGGTGACTTCATGCTCCAGCCTGGCCAGCGCAGCCTGCACGATGGCGGCCGATTTTTCGCGCATCGCCTTGAGCACGGTAGGATCGATTTTTGCCTTGGGCGCGCGCGCGGGATGGTCCCCCCCTGCGGCGTCACCGCCGCGGGGTATGCCGCGTGCTGCGCGCAACTCGTCAGCCCAGACGGGCACAGCCGGCAGCGGCGCTGCTGCGTCTTCGGCAGCGGCAACCGCCAGCGCCAGCGCGCCCTGAAACGCCTCCCACACCGCCAGCAACTGGCCGCGCGAAGCCTCCAGCAGCGGCGGAAACTTGGCATCCACGCTGGGCCAGTTGTTGTCTTGTGCCAGTGCGTCGGCCTCGGTCTGCCAATGGGTCACGTCGGCGCGCAGGGTGTCCCATGCGCCTTGCGCATCGCGCCAGGGTTTGGTGGACAAGACCTCAACCCGCTGGGCCTTCAGCACCGCAGCTTCGCGCTGCACCTGCGCGCGGTGCTGCAGGTCTTCTATTGTCTTGACGCGGTCGGCCAGTAGCACCTTCAGGCCAGCCAACGGCTCGCGCGACAGGGGCGCACCGGCCTTG
>JAYSYB010000125.1:0-2139 GCA_043716775.1 Rubrivivax sp. | reverse complement strand
GATGCACTGGAGGTGTTCCTCGAAGCCTTCGAAGGCCCGCTGGACCTGCTGCTCTACCTGATCCGGCGCCAGAACTTCAACATCCTCGACATCCCGCTGGCCAGCGTGACGCGCCAGTACCTGGAATACGTCGACCAGATCCGCAAGCACAACCTCGAACTCGCCAGCGAATACCTGCTGATGGCGGCGATGCTGATCGAGATCAAGTCACGCATGCTGCTGCCGCCGAAGAAGAGCGCAGATGGCGGTGAAGCCGAAGACCCGCGCGCCGCACTCGTGCGCCGGCTGGTGGAATACGAGCAGATCAAGCTCGGCGCGGCCAAGCTCAATGCCATGCCTTTGCTGGGCCGCGAGTTCCTGCGCGCGCAGGTGCACATCGAACAGAGCCTGGCGCCGCGATGGCCCGAGGTGAATGCCGACGACCTGCGCCAGGCCTGGCGTGAAATCCTGCAGCGCGCCAATCTCACGGCGCACCACACCATCACGCGTGAACAGCTGTCGGTGCGCGAACACATGAGCATCGTGCTGCGCAAGCTGCAGGGCCGGCGCTTCGTCGAATTCCACGATCTCTTCGACACCACGCGCGGCAACCCGGTGCTGGTGGTGACCTTCATCGCAATGCTGGAACTCAGCCGCGAAAGGCTCCTGGAAGTGACGCAGGCGGAGGCCTTTGCGCCGATCTACGTGCGGCTGGCTTACACGCCCAGCTGAAGCGGTTCAGCGCTTCAGTGATTCAG
The DNA here is from genome assembly GCA_043716775.1 of Rubrivivax sp. Classification (GTDB taxonomy): domain Bacteria; phylum Pseudomonadota; class Gammaproteobacteria; order Burkholderiales; family Burkholderiaceae_C; genus Rubrivivax. The sequence continues at coordinate 1,402 of JAYSYB010000125.1, read as the reverse complement.
CAGCTCAGTGAAGTGGGCCTCTGCGGCCCCCCGGTGGCGTCGGCAGGCTGGGCAGGCCGGCCGCCAAGTCCTTACCGCTGACGCCCGCGAACAGCGCCGCGGCACGCACCTTGATTTCCAGCAGCTCGCTGGCACTCACCGAATACTGGCCCGTGGTGCGGTTGACATCGACCTTGAATTCCACGTCCTTGCCAGCGTTGGACAGTACACCGCTGGTGAATTCATAGTCGTCGCTTTCCCAGGGCAGACCCAGCGTGTCGGCGTCGTAGTCCACGTACTCCACGCGGTGGATCTCACCGCTGGCCAGGTTGAGCAAAGCGGTGGCCGTGATCACTTCTTCGGTGAGTTCGTCGGTGACGGTGATCGGTACTTTCAAGTCCACGTGGCGTTCCTTGACCGGTAAAACATGCGATTGTCCACTGCCTGGGCTGGCGGCAGCCGCTGCACATAGCTTGGCGACCGCATAGAGAGGACAGCCAAAATTTGGCAAACTTTGTGCGCGTCGGCTTTGTGCCGACGCGGAGCCCGCTCATGAGGACGATGAACCTCTCACTGCCCGAGACCCTGCGCGACTTTGTGGACCAGCAGGTTGGCAGCGCGGGCTGCAGCAGGTCCAGCGAATATGTGCGTGAACTGATCCGGCGCGATCGAGAACGCCAACACCTGCGGTCCTTGATGCTCGACGGCGCCCGGACGCCGGTGGTTGACGAAGCCGACGCACGCTACTTCGCCGGTCTGCGCCAGCGCATCGCGACTGGCGCGCCCAGGGGCAAAACGGCTGCAAAGCGCTGAGCGTCGGGACTGCACATGGTGAACCCGCCATTGGTGCGGCGAGCCCAGGCCGACTTGGATGTGTTTGACGCACTCGACCACTGCCTGGCTGAATCGGTTTCCGCCGCAGAGGGGCTTCGTCGCTGCGCTGGAAAAAGCCTATGCCCACATCCAGCGCGCACCCGCCACCGGCTCCCCGCGCTGGGCGCATGAATTGAACATTCCGGGCTTGCACAGCTGGCCTTGTTCGCCCCACCCGCAACTGGTGTTTTACTTGGTGCAGCCTGAGCGCATCGAGGTCTGGCGCGTGCTGCACGGCAGCCGGGACATTCCGGTCTAGGTGCGAGACAGCACGCTCTGACAACCCGCTCAGTGCGCCTGGTCCCAGTTCGCGCCCACGCCCACCTCGGCCAGCAGCGGCACCTTCAACTGCGCTACTCCGGCCATCAAGCGCGGAATCGCTTCGCGCGCCCAGGCTTCTTCGGCTGCCGGCACTTCCAGCACCAGTTCATCGTGCACCTGCATCACCATGCGCGTGGCGCGCTGCTCATCCGCGAGCGCCTTCTGCACCGCGATCATCGCCAGCTTGATGAGGTCGGCTGCGGTGCCCTGCATCGGCGCATTGATGGCC
>JAYSYB010000124.1:0-20347 GCA_043716775.1 Rubrivivax sp. | reverse complement strand
CGGTTTGTCTTTCCCGGCACAGCGGCCAGCCAGCCGCCCCACTGGGCCAATCACATCACATGCGACGCGGCATTCTGGCATCGGCCAACTTGCCGCCCGGAGACTACAAACGTGATGAGCATGAATGATCTCCAACGCCGCCGCAGCCTGCTGCAGCTGGCAACGTTGGCCGCCACCGGCGCAGGGCTTTGTGCCGGCCTTGGCAGCCCGGCCAACGCGCTGGCCCAGACCAGCAGCCTGCCCATCACACCCGAATGGCGCAATACCGCGCAGCGCGTAGCGCAAGCCGGCGTGCCGCTGTCCGACCTGGCACCCAACGCACCCGATTCGCACACCGTGCGCCCCGGTGACACGCTGTGGGGCATCTCCGGCCTGTTCCTGAAAAGCGCCTGGCGCTGGCCCGAGTTGTGGGGCATGAACCTGAATGAAATCCGCAACCCGCACCTGATTTACCCCGGCCAGACGCTGGTGCTGGAAAAAGTGGACGGCCGCGCCCGGCTGCGCTTGGCCGGCAACACGGGCGGTGCACCCACCAACACCGTGCGGCTGTCGCCCCGCGTGCGGTCTGAGCTGCTGGACAACGGCGCCATTGCCGCCATCCCGCTCAACCTGATCGGCCCCTTCCTCACCGAAGCCGCAGTCTTCAACGCAAATGAACTGGAAAGCGCGCCCCGCGTGGTGGCCACGCAAGAAGGCCGCGTGATGGTGTCGCGCGGTGAAACCGCCTATGTCCGCGGCGAACTCGGCGGCGCGCGCGACTTCCGCCTCTTCCGCCAGCTGGTGCCCCTGGTGGACCCGCTGACCAAGGAAGTGCTGGGCTATGAAGGCCGCTTTGTCGGCACCGCCGAAGTCACGCGCCCGGCTGAAACAGGCAGCGCCGTGATCGTGCCCGCCACCTTCCGCGTCACCAGCACACGGCTTGAAGCCATCGTCGGTGACCGCCTGTCGCCGGTGCCGCAGCAAGAGCTGGTGGCCTACGTGCCGCGCGCGCCTGCAAGCCCCATCGACGGCCGTATCGTATCCATCTACGGCGACGGCCTCCGTGCCGGGCAGAACCAGGTCGTGTCGATCAACAGGGGCCAGCGTGACGGCATGGAACGCGGCCATGTGCTGGCACTGTGGCGCACCGGCCAAGGCGCGGTGGACACCACCTCGGGTGGCAAGACGCTGATCAAGCTGCCGGACGAACGGCATGGCCTGCTCTTCGTCTTCCGCGTCTTCGACCGCGTGTCCTACGCACTGATCCTGAACGTTCAGGACCCTGTGCGCTCGGGCGACCGCTTCACCCAGCCCTGACGCGCGGGACAGCGGCCCGTGCTCGGCGCCGAGGAGTTCGCCGCCTGGTTCAGGCTGCTGGAAACCCCGGGCGTCGGCCGCAGCACCGCCCGGCGCCTGCTGGCCGCGTGCGGTTCACCACAAGCCGTCTTTGCCACATCTGCTGCGCTGTTGCGCGAGATTGCTGGCCCGGCTGCTGCGCAATCGCTTGGCACCGTCCCGCCCGACTACGCCGACCGCCTTGCTGTCGCCCAGGCCTGGCTGGCAGGCGGCCCTGACCGCCACACGCTGACCCCTGGCGACGCCGCGTTTCCGCCGGCCTTGCTGCAGACCGCCGACCCGCCGTTGCTGCTGTACGTGCAGGGCGATGTGGCCCGGCTCGCGTTGCCGTCGGTGGCCATCGTGGGCAGCCGCAACGCCACGCCGCAGGGCGTCGCCAATGCCCATGCTTTTGCCGCCGCGCTCAGTGGCCATGGTTTCGTGGTGGTGTCGGGCCTGGCCCTGGGCATTGACGCGGCGGCGCATGAAGGCGGGTTGGCGGGCGCTGCCGGCACTATCGCTGTCGTCGGCACCGGGCTGGACCGCGTCTACCCGGCACGGCACCGCGACCTGGCGCACCGCATTGCCGCGCACGGCGCGCTGGTGAGCGAATTCGCGCCGGGCACGCCGCCGTTGCCAGACAACTTCCCGCGCCGCAACCGCATCATCGCTGGCTTGTCGCAGGGCACGCTGGTGGTGGAAGCGGCCGTGCAGTCGGGCTCGCTCATCACGGCGCGGCTGGCATCGGAAGCCGGGCGCGAGGTATTTGCGATGCCAGGCTCGATCCACGCGCCGCAGTCCAAGGGCTGCCACGCACTGCTCAAGCAGGGTGCCAAGCTGGTGGAGACGGCGCAGGACATCCTGGAAGAGCTCCGGGGCCCGTTCCGCAGCCAGATTGGCTACCCAGGCGGCCAAGCCGCCCTGCCGTTGCAACCAGCCGCATCGACGTCGCCCGCCGACCCCGTGCTGGAAGCCCTGGGCCACGACCCGGTGACGATGGACGCGCTGACGGCACGCACCGGCTGGTCGGCGCAAGACCTGTCGGCACAGCTGTTGACGCTGGAGCTGGACGGCCAGGTCGCGCGCCTTCCAGGGGGGCTGTACCAAAGGCTGCACAGGGGGTGAACAAGGGCTGGACGCGGCTTGAAGACGGGATGGCGCGCGCGGAAATCGCTCGGGTATAGTGGGTTGATGTTCGACGTTCTGGTCTATCTCTACGAGAACTACTGGCGCCCGGACGCCTGCCCGGAGCCCAAGCAGCTCTCGCGCAAGCTCACCGCCGTGGGCTTTGAGCCTGAAGAAATCCAGGACGCGCTGCGCTGGCTTGACGGCCTGGCCACCAGCGCCGAAAGCCACACCGGCAGCCCCGTGCAGGGCAGCATGCGGATCTACACCGCCGAGGAGCAGGACATCCTGGGTGAAGAGTCGATCGGCTTCATCACCTTCCTGGAATCGGCGGGCGTGCTCGCGGCTCCGATGCGCGAAATGGTCATCGACCGCGCGCTTGCCGTCGGCAGCGGCGCGCTGGAACTGGAAGACCTGAAGATCATCGTGCTGATGGTCTTCTGGAGCCTGGGCGAAGAGCCGGACGCCCTGGTCCTCGACGAGCTTTTCGTCGACTCAGAAGACCGCGTGATCCACTGATCGCGGGCGACCTCAGCCCCGCACTGAATCCACTACGACAGCAATCTGGACGAGTCCACGTCCAGCTTGGCCAGCGCACTGCGCGTGGCGCGCACCGTCAGCGCTTCGTCCTGCGCGGGCACGATCAGCCCGGCCTGCAGAAACGACGCCAACCGGTGCTGCTGGAACAACACGCAGCGCCCCTGCGGCGTGACAAATAGCGACAGTTGCTTGCGCAGCCCGTGCCACGACAGCTGCACCGGTTCGGGGTGCCCGGCGCGGTCCAGCATGTACCAGCTGCCGACCTGCAGTTCACGCGCCCAGGCCACCATGGCGGGTGTCGGCATCGAGCCGCCTTCCAGCACCACTTCAAGATCTGAGCTCTGGTGGCCGGACAGGTCGAGCACCATCGACTCGTCGATGACCACATCGGCTGCGTCCGGCAGCAGCTCTTCCAACGTTTCAAGCTGCTCCATCAGCTCACGCAGGCGCTCATCGGGGATCACCGCCGCCTTGGCGGTGAAGGCCGCCGCCAGCGAGTTGTTGAGCTGCTGGATATGTTCGTCCTGCCTGGCCGCGTCCATGCCTGCCGACAGCATGCCTTCGCGCAGCGACTTCAGCAGCACCGGCAGCCGGCGGATGACTTCGGCACGCTCTTCCCGCGTGACCTTGGCACTGGCGCTCCAGATCAGGTCGGCCGCAGCGCGTTTCATGGTCTTGGTGGGCTCGCCCTGCGCGGTGTAGCGCATGGCCGTGGTGGCCAGCACATCGGCCCAGACGTGAAACAGGAACTGACGCACACCTTCCTGCACCGGCACTTCATTCAGCATGCGGCGCAGTTCGATCGTGTACTGAATGGCCAGCGTTTCGCGCTGCTCAACTTGCTGTGCCAGCGAGACACCGCGTTTGGTGACCTCGTTTTCGTTCTTGAAGTAGTGTTCCAGGAACTTCTCGAATTCGATCAGCACGGTCTGGAAGACGCGGCGGCCGGTGTCGGGGTAGGCCTCCACCACCTGCACGATGCGCTTGATTTCCTTCTCCATCGACACCCCCACACCGCTGGCGGCGCTGTCGAAGCCCATCACACAGGCCCCCATGCGGTCGATCAGGCGCCGCGCCGGGTGGTCGATGGTGGCGAAGAAGTCGGGCTCGGTGACAGCCACGCGCAGCACCGGCATCTGCAGCCGCGCAAACCACACCCGCACGGCCGTGGGAATGCGGTCTTCGGTCAGGATGCTCTGGAACAGCAGCGCCACGATCTCGATGGTGGCGCGCTCTTCGGGCGACGCCGCCGCTTTCTTCAGCGACTGCTTGCGCTGGTGCAATTCTTCCAGCAGCACCGGCGTCGTCACCAGCGGCTCGCCACGCTGCGTGGTGGGCGCCAGGCGCTGGCGAATACCCTGCTCGGCCGAATCGATGGCGCGCGACAGGGCCGGCGACAACACCGGCATCGGCCGTTCAAGCTGCTGCGAACGCGTGGACGACGCAAAGCTTGGCACGTGGCGGCCGATGAGGCGGTTCAAGCGCCCCAGCACCGCTTCTGCATGTTCGCGGCTGCGCGCCAGCGGCGCGGCGCGCGTCATCATGCGGGTTTCATCACCCACGCTGCCGCGGTTGCTGGAACCACCGCCGCTGCTGCCACCACTGCCACCGCCGCCACTGCCCGACCAGTTGCTGGGCCCGCGCCCTGGCGCGGCGAAGCCGGCCGAATTGGGGTATTCGGACGGTGCACCCAAGGCCATGGCTGCCGACGAAGCGCCGTCGCCCGCAAAGCTGCTGCCCGGCCCGGCCCAGCCCATCTGGGCATGGGGGTGGGTGCGCGACCGTTTGATGAAAGGCCGCAGGTCCACTTCGGCCAGCACCTTGTGGGCGACGAGCCAGCTATTCGTCTCGTGGTAGGCCTCTTCCACCAGCAGCGAAAACTCCTCATGCAGCGTGGTCTGCATCTCGCGCCAGCCGTCCAGCGTCAGGCCAGCGGTGCGCCAGGCATCAAAGACGATGCGCGCCAGCACGTGGGCGCGCAGCATGTCGTGGGGGTCGAGTTCGGTACGGCCTTCCAGGTGGGCGACGCGTGACCGCAGGTCGGCAAATTCCCAGGACGCGCGGTCCATCACGGCCAGCGCCAGGCGGGACGTGACGATCTCCAGTTCGATCGTGTCGTCGGGCACCAGCGTCATGGCATCGCGGCTGCTCCCGGGTGGCGGCAGATCACCCGGGCGCGACGCCGACACACCATGCGTCAGCACCTTGCGCAGCCCCGTCACGATGCCGCGGTGCCACGCTTGCGCGCCTGACATCAGCCCCTGCACCAGGTCTCGGCGGCGCTGGAAAACGGTGTGTTCAGCAGGTTTGTCCAGCAGCGTGCGCGCCCCGTCGATGACGGACTGCACCATGCCCGTCAGGCCCTTGACGAGCTCTTCGGTGTACAGCCGCCGCGCCTGGCCGGCAATCGAGTCGGGCGAGGCGCTGGTGGCCATGTCAGGTGCTGCAGAGTACCGAGGTTGGAATCTAGGTCACTCTACACCACCGCCCCAGCGTTGGGATCGCTCGGGTCGCTTTCCTTGGCCCCTGCCTTCACCAGGTCTTCGCGCTTCACACCCAGCCACATGGCAATGCCGGCGGCGACGAAGATCGACGAATAGATGCCGAAGAGGATGCCGATGGTCAGCGCCACCGCAAAGTAGTGCAGCGTGGGGCCGCCGAAGATCAGCATGCTCAGCACCATCATCTGCGTGCTGCCGTGGGTGATGATCGTGCGGCTGGTGGTGCTGGTGATGGCGTGGTCGATCACCTGCGACGTGGTCAGCTTTCTGAAGCGCCTGAAAGTTTCGCGAACGCGGTCAAAGATGACCACCGATTCGTTGACCGAATAACCCAGAACCGCCAGGATGGCCGCCAGCACCGCCAGCGAAAACTCCCACTGAAAGAAGGCGAAGAACCCGAGGATGATGACGACGTCGTGCAGGTTGGCAATGATGCCGGCCACCGCGAACTTCCATTCAAAGCGCATCGCCAAGTAGGCCATGATGCCCAGCACCGTGACGGCCAGCGCCAAGGCCCCGTTTTCATACAGTTCGGCCCCCACCGACGCACCCACCGCCTCGGTGCGGGTCAGCACCAACGGCTCCTTGCCGTCGGCCGCAGTGCATGAAGGTCGGCTGACCTGTTCGCCCTGTGCCGTGGTGTATTGCTTGGTGCCCGCGGTGGCGCTTTCGGCTTTGCACAGCGCATCGAAGACGCGGCCTGATACAGCGGCCTGCTTGACGTCGCCACCGTCCTTGAGAGAAACCGGCAGGCGGATCAGCACGTCGTGCGACGTGCCGAAGTTCTGCACCTGCACTTCGCCAAAACCCAGCGCCTCCACCGTGGCGCGGGTGCGGTTGATGTCCGCCGTCTGCGTGTACGACACCTCCACCAGCGTGCCGCCGGTGAATTCAATCGACAAGTGCAGGCCGCGCGTGACCAGGAAGAACACCGCCAGCGCGAAGGTGATGAACGACACGACGTTCAGCACGAACGCATGGCGCATGAACGGGATGTCTTTTCTGATGCGGAAGAATTCCATGTTGCTTGCTCCCGTTCAGGCTTTGACTTTGTCGGCTTCTAATGCGGCTGCCGATGTACCGCCGTCAGGCCGCCAGACCTGACCGATCGACACCGACTTCAAGCGTTTTTGCCGCCCGTACCAGAGGTTGACCAGCCCGCGCGAGAACAGCACCGCCGAAAACATGCTGGTCAGGATGCCCAGGCAGTGCACCACGGCAAAGCCGCGCACCGGGCCTGACCCAAAGGCCAGCAAAGATAAACCCGCAATCAGCGTGGTGACGTTGGAATCCAGGATCGTGCCCCAGGCCTTCTCATAACCGGCGTGGATGGCCGCCTGCGGCAACGCACCCCCCCGCAGTTCTTCGCGCACCCGTTCGTTGATCAGCACGTTGGCGTCAATGGCCATGCCCAGCGTCAACGCAATGGCCGCAATGCCGGGCAGGGTCAGCGTCGCCTGCAGCATGCTCAGCACGGCCACCAGGCACAGCAAATTGAAGGCCAGTGCCACGGTGGAAAACACGCCAAAGAGCAGGTAGTACGAGCACATGAAAACGGCTATTGCAATGAAGCCATACGTCACGCTCTCAAAGCCCTTGGTGATGTTCTCGGCACCCAGGCTCGGGCCGATGGTGCGTTCTTCAATGATCTCCATCGGCGCGGCCAACGCCCCGGCACGGGTCAGCAGCGCCATGTCGGCCGTTTCTTGCGGCGTGAAGTTGCCGGTGATCTGAAAGTCGGTGCCGAATTCGCCCTGGATGGTGGCGACAGAGATCGCCTCGCCCTTGCCCTTTTCGTACAGCACGATGGCCATCGGCTTGCCCAGGTTTTCGCGCGTGGCGTTGCGCATCGACCGGCCGGCCACATCGTCCAGCGTCACGCTCACGGCCGGGCGCTGGTCCTTGTCGATGATGGCGCTGGCCTTCTTGAGCTGCTCACCCGTGGCGATCACGTCGCGCTTCAGGCCCACCGTGCGCGGCACCGTTTCGCCCACGGCCATGCGCTGCGGCACCGTCTCGGCCGCGGCAGCGCTGTCGGTTTCCACCAGGCGGAACTGCAGCGTTGCCGTGCGGCCGATGATGTCCTTGGCGCGTGCCGTGTCCTGAACGCCCGGCAGCTGCACCACCACCCGGTCCAGGCCCTGCTGTTGAATCACGGGCTCGGCTACGCCCAGTTCGTTGACGCGCTTGTGCAAGGTTTCAATGTTCTGCAACAGCGCCTGCGTGCCGATGTCGGTGACGGCCTTGGGTGACAGCCGGCCCGTCACGCGCGCGCCGTCAGCGGTGGCTTCCACGGCCCACTGCATCGACGGCAGCCGGTCCGCCAGCAGGTCGCGCGCCGGGCCGGCGCTGGCTGCGTCAGGCACATTGACCGTCAAGCCGTTGGATTCGCGCGTGATGCCGGCAAAGCGGATGCGCTTTTCGCGCAGCGCGTTGCGCGCTTCGCTGCCGTAGTTGTCCACCTGCTGCTTGAGCGCCGCGCGCATGTCCACCTGCATCAGGAAGTGCACGCCACCGCGCAGATCCAGGCCCAGGTACATGGGCAGGGCGTGCAGCTTGGCCATCCACTCGGGCGAACGCGACACCAGGTTCAGCGCCACGATGTAGCGCGGGTCGGTGGCGTCGGGGTTGAAGGCCTTGCTGATGGCGTCCTTGGCCTTCAGCTGCGTGTCGGGGTCGGCAAAACGTGCCCGCACAGAGTTGCCGTCGAACTGCACAAAGTCGGCTGTGATCTTGGCGTCTTGCAACACCTGCTGCACCCGGGCCACGGAAGCCGAATCGACCTTCACAGTGGACTTGCCAGCCGACAGCTGCACGGCAGGCGCTTCGCCGTAAAAGTTGGGCAACGTGTAAAGCAGACCGACCAGCAGCGCAACGCCAAGGATCGTGTACTTCCACCAGGGGTAGCGGTTCATGCGAATAGGGTTCCTAGGGGCTGGGCCGCAGGCGCGGCAGGCTGCCGCACCAAAGGCAAGGCCGCGCGCGTTGCGCGTTACTTGAAAGAGCCGACCGTGCCCTTGGGCAGCACCTGCACCACGGCGCCGCGCTGCACCTGCACCTCAACGCCGGTGGCGATCTCGACGCTGATGAAGCTGTCGCCCATCTTCGCCACCCGGCCCAGCAAACCACCGCCGATGACGACTTCGTCACCCTTGGCAATGGCCTCGATCATGGCCTTGTGTTCCTTCTGCTTCTTCATCTGCGGCCGGATCATGATGAAGTACAGCACCACGAACATCAGCACCAGCGGCAGCATGCTCAAGAGGGTGGATTCGGCGCCGCCGGTCGCGGCGGCGGGGGCGGTTTGGGCTTGGGCAGTGGAGATGAACACGGTGGGCGGTCCTTGAAAGGCGGACCCGGCAAGCGCCAGGCGAAGCCCGCGATTCTAGGCGGCCGGCAAAGCCCCGCGCCGTTTCGGCCCCGCCGCCAACGGGGGCGCCGGCTCGGCGGCAAGGCGGCGCCAGCCCGCCCACTGGAAAGCCGACACCAGAACCAGCGCCAGCGCCAGTGCCAGCGCCAGCCGCAGCGCCAGCGCGAATCCACTGGCGTAGCTGTCGCGGCTGGCGCTGAGCAGGAACTGCCACGCCGAGAACGCACGGTCGTACTTCAGCAGCAGTGGCTCCAGTGCCAGGTGCAGGCACAACGGTGCGGACGAGGCTGCCGCGACCGCGAGCCCCAGCATCACGCTACGGCGCTGCGGCTCCACGCCGACCAGCGACAGCGCACTTCCGGCTGCAGTCAACAGCATCACCGACAACGCCAGCAAGGTGCTGGTCCCGAGGCTGCCGCCACCGCGCATCAGTTCCACGAGGTTGTCGGTGCCTGCCTGGTCCACCACCACCCAATGCAGCGGCCATGCCAGCACCAGCGCGGCAAAGCACCAGCCGACGAAGTCCAGCACCGTCTGCGGCCGCCATGCCACCCGCGCCAGCAAGGCGCCGCCGAACAGCGGCACCGTCAGCCCCATGTGCAGCGCCAGATACCGGCCCACGTCTTCGAAGGGCCCGCCCCACCCTAGCACCGGGTTGCCGATGATCTTGTGGATCATGGCCAGCGGCACCGTGGCGCGCAGCAGCAAAAAGGTGGCCAGGCCATGCACCAGCAGCGGCAAGACAAACAGGCGCCGCCAGCGTTGCTGCCTGGCCGCCAGCAGCCACAGGGGCGCGGCCAGCATCCACCACGCAGCCAGCGCGAGGCCCAGTGCCGACACCACCCCCGCAGGGCCGGCGGGCACCAGCTTGGCCACGTTGTAGGGGACACCCGGAAGCCGGCTGCCCAGCCACACCAGCAACGCCACGCCGAAGGTCACCGCCGCCGCCGACCGAAGTGCCGGCCATCGGCCGGCCACCGCACCGGCTGCCGGCGCAACCGGTGGTTGCAGCGCCACGATCGGCGGCACGGGCCTGACGACAACAGCGGACGCAGCCGACCCCATGGCCGCGCGCCCTGCAGCGGCGCCCAGGCTGCGCGCCAGCCCCCAGCCCAAGGCCGCGCCGGCGAAGCCGAGCGCCGCGTCGGTAAGGTCTGCCACCTTGCCCGGCAGCAGCAGTTGCCCGGCTTCCAACGCCAGCGCCAGCAAAGCCAGCCCCAGCAGGCCCCAACCGGCCGGGATGGGTTGCACCCGCTTCGCGCTGTACGCGGCCAGCAGCAATCCGCCGGGCAGGAACACCAGCACCTTGCGCACCATCTCGTTCAGCGCCCCGAACTCGGTGCGCTGGAAATAGGTCGCAAAGGGCAGGCGCGTCAGCACGCCCTGCACCGTTTCGGCGTCCAGGCGCGCGGCGTCGAAGTCGAACGGCTGCCAGAGCAGCGTCACCGCAACGGCCAGCCACAGCCACCAGGCTGATCCCAACCAGCGCCGCAGTCGCGCACCGTCCCAGGTCGAGCTGCCCGACAACGACACCGGCAATGCAGCGCTCCATGCAGCGCCCAGTGCAACACCGACACCCGCCAGCAGGATGTCGGTTACGTCGCTGACGCGGGACAGCACGCACAGCTGCGCCAATTCCAGCAACGCTGCGGCCACCACGCCTCGGCGGACGACGGCCGCCCAGCTGCGCTGGCGGCCGTCGATGCGCCACAACAGCCCCACCGGCACCCACACGGCCACGTCGCTGAGCAGCCCGTAAAGAAACTGCCGGTCCCAGCCCGCGAAGTCGCCAAACGGCAACAGGATCACGCGGCCATCACGCCACTTGCGGTACAGCTCGACGGGGCTGACAGACAAGTCCAGCGGCATCAGGCTGAAGGCCACCAGCAGCGCCAGGTAGATGCTCAGCCATTGCGTACCGCGCGCCAGGGCTGGTGCGTCTTGCGAAATGTCGTCCACCAGGGCTTTGAAGCGCCTGCGGAAGACGGCAAACAGCATCAAGCCCGACGCTGAACCGGCCCACTGCGCCGCCACGTCCGACCAAGACGGGTCGCGCGACGGTACGAAGACCTGCGCAAATTCCAGAGCAAACGACTGCGCCGCCAGCAGCGGCCACACAAGTCCCCAGGCCACCCACCGCAACCCGCGTTCGCGCAACGTGCCGGCCAGGTGGGCAAGCGCAAAAGCCAGCGGCAGCGGCAGCAGAAAGTTGACGGCCGCATCCACCCGTTCGCCCGCCGGCCAATGCGGCCCCGGCAGGGCCATGAAAAAACGAAGGGCCTGGCCCAGCGGCTGCGGCTGCCAGTTCAGCGGCGCCAGGCTGCCGTAGATGATGAAGAGGATGTAGGCACACGCGCCTGAAGCCACCCAGCGGTCGGCCGCGCGCATGGTGTCAGTGCTGGCGTTTCACACCAGCACTTCGACGCAGGCCGGGTGCCCCAGAAAATTCTGCGGGCTGGAACTGGCGCCGTAAGCGCCCGACTGGAAGACCACCGCCAGGTCTCCCACCTGCGCGGCGGGCAGGTCCATGCGGTCGGCCAACAAGTCCAGCGGCGTGCACAGCGGCCCCACCACCGAGGCCACTTCCAGGTTGGTGGCGCCGACGCGGTTGCCGATGGTGACGGGGTAGTTCTTGCGCACCACTTGCCCAAAATTGCCTGACGCCGACAAGTGGTGGTGCAGCCCGCCGTCGGCCACCAGGTAGGTGTGGCCCCGCGACACCTTCTTGTCCACGATGCGCGTGACGTAGATGCCGGCCTCGCCGACCAGGTAGCGGCCGAGTTCGATGACGATGCCGGCGTGCGGCAATTCGGACTGAGCACGCTCCACGATCGCCGCCAGGTTGGCGCCAATGGGCGCCAGGTCCAGCCGCCGTTCACCCGGAAAGTACGGGATGCCGAAGCCGCCGCCCAGGTTCAAGAACTTCACCGCCGTGTGCGCGTGTTGCGCCAGGCGCAGCGCCAGCTCGTAACTCTTCTGCTGCGCTTCGCAGATCGATTCGGCGCGCAGGTTTTGCGAACCCGCAAACAGATGAAAGCCTTCAAAGGCCAGGCCTTCACGGGCGATGAAGGCCAGCACGTCGGGCACCACTTCGGTATCGACACCAAACTGTTTCGGCCCGCCGCCCATCTTCATGCCTGAGCCCTTGAGCTCGAAGTCGGGGTTGACGCGCACCGCCACCCGCGCCGGCAGGCCCAGCGCCTGCGACGCCGCAGCCAGCACCGGCAGTTCACGCATCGATTCCACGTTCACCAGCACGCCTGCGGCCACCGATTGCCGCAGTTCGGGGTCGCGTTTGCCGGGCCCTGCAAAGCTCACTTCAGCGGGGTCTGCGCCTGCATTCAGCGCCACCTGCAATTCGCCGGCGGACGCCACGTCGATGCCGTCCACCAAGCCGGCCATGAACTGCACCACGGCCGGCATCGGGTTGGCCTTCATCGCGTAGTGCAGCTTGATGCGCACCGGCAGCGCCGCGCGCAGATCAGTCACGCGCTGCGCCAACAAGGCGCGGCTGTATGCGTAGAAGGGCGTCTGCCCGACACGCGCGGCCAGCGTGGTCAGCTTGTGGCCACCGATCAGCAGTTCGCCGTGTTCGACAGCAAACTGGTCCATCGACGCATGAAGGGGTTTGGTGTGTGCGGTCATCGCCATCGGTTCAACTCTTGGGCTTCAGGCCGACACGCGCTCATGCCACGCGGTGGACAGCAGCTTGCGGTCGATCTTGCCGTTGGGGTTGCGCGGCAGCGGGCCGGCCATCGGCTCCATGCCGGCCGGCACCATGTAGGCGGGCATGCGCTGCCGGCACATCGCCAGCACGGCGGCCACGTCCAGCTGCGCACTGCCATCGGGCGCGGTGGCAATGACCTGGATGGCCTGCCCCAGCTGCCCGTGCTCGGTGCCGAAGGCCACGCATTCGCCCACCAGCTGGCTGGCGTACAGCACCTCTTCGACTTCGGTGGGGCTGACGCGGTAGCCCGACGTCTTGATCATCTCGTCGCGCCGGCCGATGAAGTACAAGAAGCCTTCGGCGTCGCGCCGCACGGTGTCGCCCGAGAACACCGCAAATTCGGGCAGTTGCAGCCCGTCTTCGCGCCCACCCACGCCGGCGGGCAGCAGGCGGTAGCGCTCTGCCGTCTTCTCGGCATCGCCCCAGTAGCCCATGCCCACCAGCGCGCCGCGGTGTACCAGTTCACCGGGTTCGTCGGCGGTGCATTCCTTGCCGTCTTCGCGCAGCACCAGGATTTCTGCGTTGGGGATGGCACGGCCGATGCTGTCGGGGCGGCGGTCCACTTCTTCGGGCGGCAGGTAGGTGGACCGGAAGGCCTCGGTCAGGCCGTACATCAGGAAGGGCTTGGCCCGGGGCACGCGTTGGCGCAGGGTGTTCAGCGTTTCACGCGGCATGCGGCCGCCAGTGTTGGCAAAGTAGCGCAGCTTGTCGTTGATGGCAGAAGGCCAGTCCAGCGCCGACAGCTGGATGTACAGCGGCGGCACGGCGGTCAGCCCCGTCACGGCTTCGCGTTCCATCGTGCGCAGCACGTCGCGCGGCAACAGCACGTTGAGCAGCACCACGCGGGCGCCGCTGTGAAAAGCCGTGGTCAGCTGCGAAAAGCCGGCGTCGAAGGACAAGGGCAGCGCTGCCAGCAGTGTGTCGCCGGCATGGTTTTCAAGGTAGCTGGCCACGCTCTTGGCGCCCGCCACCATGTTGCGGTGGGACAGCACCACACCCTTGGGCTTGCCGGTGCTGCCGCTGGTGTAGAGGATGGCCGCCATGTCGGTGTCGATGACGCGGTGGCCCGGTGCTGGCGGGCCCGCCAGCACATCGGCCCACAGGTGCAGGGCCACACCCAGCGGCAGGCTGGGCAATGCTTCAGGCGCAGCCGTCACCACCACGTGGCGCAGTGCCGTGCAGTGCTGCAGCACGGGCGCCAGCAGCGCCAGCCGCTCGGGCGACGTCAGCAGCACCCGCACGTTGCAGTCTGCCGCAATGAATGCCACCTGCTCGGGCTTGAGCAGCGGGTTCATCGGCACGAACACGCCGCCCGCAGCCGGCGAGCCAAAACTGGCAACCACCGCCTCGACGCGCTTTTCCAGATAGATGCCCACCCTTTCGCCGCGCTGCAGGCCCAAGTGCAGCAGGCCACAGGCCCAGGCGTTCACCTGGTGCTGCAACTGCGCGTAGTTCAGCGTGACGCTGGCGTGGGTCAATGCCTGGGCGTCTGGCGTGCGCTGGCACGCCACGTCAACAAGGTCGTGCAGCAGGGTCGATTCAGGCATGTTGCATGGACCCGCCGGCCCGTCAGGCAAAGACAAAAAGTATGGCACGCTGGCCATCGGCTCCTGGCTCGCGCGCCGCTGGCGGTGCCAAGTACGCCACAGTTCGACACCCGGGCCACACAAGACCGGGCCCTAGAATTCAGCGCGCTTCAGCCGACGGAAAAAAAGGTTCTCTGCAATGAATGTGCAACATGAAGTGCTCCGCGTGATCGACGAGGTGCTGAGCCTGGGTGGCCGCAGCGCCACGTTCACCCGCGACACGCCGTTGCTGGGCGCCATCCCCGAGCTGGATTCGATGGCCGTCGTCACGCTCATCACCACCATCGAAGAACAGTTTGGTGTCATGGTGGCCGACGACGAAATCGACGGCGACACCTTTGCCACGGCTGGCGCGTTGATCGACTTCGTCAGCGGCAAGCTCGCCGCCTGAAGCTTCGCCCAAACTGCACCATGACCGACCCGGCGCACCAGCAAGCTTTGTTCATCCCTGCGGATGGGCCCGCCGGCAGCCAGCGCTTTTGCGTGTACCACCCGCCCGTGGGTCATGCTGCAGGCACTGTCGTCTATGTGCACCCCTTTGCCGAAGAAATGAACAAGTCGCGGCGCATGGCCGCGCTGCAGTCACGCGCGCTGGCGGCCAAAGGCTATGCGGTGCTGCAGATTGACCTGCACGGCTGCGGCGACAGCAGTGGCGAATTCGCCGACGCGACATGGGCCACCTGGTTGGCCGACGTGGCCACCGCCGCGCGCTGGCTGCGCGCCCGACATGCGGCGCCGTTGTGGCTGTGGGGCCTGCGCGCCGGCTGCCTGGTGGCTGCAGAGGCCGCGCCGCTGCTGGATGAACCCTGCCACTTCCTGTTCTGGCAACCCCCTGCCGCCGGCAAGACCTTGCTGCAGCAGTTTCTGCGTTTGAAGATGGCGGCCGAGATGCTGGACGGCAAGGCCGCCGGCGTCACCGACGCATTGCGCGCGCAGTTGGCGGCTGGCCAGGCCGTCGAGATCGCGGGCTACAGCTTGGGCCCCTCACTGGCCCAAGGCCTTGAACAAGCGCAGTTGCGGCCGCCAGCAGCAGCCACGCAAAGCATCTGGCTCGAAACCAGCACCCGCACGGACGCGGCCCTGCTGCCGGCCACACAAAGCGCCATCGCGGCCTGGCGCAAGGCCGGCCACGACATCCACGCCGCTGCCGTCACCGGCCCCAACTTCTGGCAGACGCAAGAAATTGAAGACGCCCCGGCCCTGCTGGCTGCCACCCTGCAGTCACTGGGCCAGGCCCTGGTGCCGGCGTGAACTACATCGAGAGTGCGCTCAACTTCAGCTGCCAGGGGCAAGGCTTGGTGGGCGTGGCCAGCCTGCCCGAGGCACCACGCAAGGTGGGCGTGCTGATCATCGTTGGCGGCCCGCAGTACCGCGCAGGCAGCCACCGGCAGTTTGTGCAACTGGCCCGGCGCGCCGCGGCTGAAGGTTATGCGGTGCTCCGGTTCGACTGCCGCGGCATGGGTGACAGCACGGGCGACCAGCGCAACTTCGAAGACATCAGCCCCGACATCGCCGCCGCCATGCAGGCCTTGCTGCAGGCGGCCCCGGCCGTGCAGGAGGTGGTCTTGTGGGGCCTGTGCGACGGCGCCAGCGCGGCCCTGCTGTACACGGGCCACAGCGCAAGCGCGCAAGGCCGGCGCGTCACCGGGCTGTGCCTGGTCAACCCGTGGGTGCGGTCGCAGGCCACGCTGGCGCGCACGCACGTCAAGCACTACTACACACAGCGCCTGCGCCAGCCCGAGTTCTGGGCCAAGCTGCTGCGCGGCGGCGTGGCATGGCAGGCGCTGGGCGGCCTGGCGCGCAGCCTGCGACTGGCGGCTGCCGGCGCCAAGCCCACCACAGCAAGCGCCGATGCCGACCTGCCGTACACAAAGCGCATGGCGCTGCAGTGGCAACGCTTCAACGGCCGCATTCTTCTGCTGCTGAGCGGCAACGACTTCACGGCACATGAATTCATGGAAGCCTGGCAGGCCGACCCGGCGTGGCAGACTGCGGCGCAGCATCCGCGGCTGCAGCGGGTGGAATTGGTGGGGGCTGACCACACGCTGTCGGCCACCGACAGCAGGCTGGCGTTAGAAGCCGAATGCCTGCGCTGGCTGGCAGAGCACGAAGCGGACAGCGCGGCACGGCCGCCGGCCACGGCACACACCTTGAAATCAGCACGGGAAAGCGTCCATGCGGCTTGAAACATCGACGGCCACCGGCCACCTGCCTCGCCTGCGTAATGCGGCGGTGGCTGCATGCCTGGCGGCGCTTGTCTGGTCAGCACCGGCAGCCGCACAGATGGCGCCTTCGCAATGCGGGCCGCTGGCCAACGCATATGGCCCCTACGACTACCGCACCGACAGGGACAAGCTGCCCATTGTGGAAGGGGCCCACTTCACACCCGAGGTGGAATTGCTGATCAAGGCCGTGACGGGGTATCTGGGCGGTGATCTCGACTACACCCTGCGAGCGTTTCCCAACCATCACCGCGCGCTCATTTCCATCATGCGCCTGGGTGAGCGGCTGAAAAGCTCGCGGGTGCAGGGCGCCAATTACGACGTGGAGTGTTACTTTGTTCGAGCGGTCACCTTCCGGCCAGACGACGTCACTGCCCGCATGCTGTTTGCCACTTTCCTCAACGCCAACAAGCGCAGGCCTGAAGCGCTGAGACAGCTGGACTTTGTTCAAACCCAGATCGGGGACAACCCCTTCACGCACTACAACCTGGGCTTGGTGTACTTTGACGTCGGAGCTTTCGACAAGGCTTTGGTGCAAGCCCACCGCGCGCTGGAGTTGGGCTTTCCGAGGCTTGACCTGGCCACCAAGCTGAAGGCCGCAAACCGCTGGTCTGAACCCGTGTCAACAGCTGCGGGGGCCGCAGCTTCAGCGGCCGCCCCAGCCCCACCCGCATCCACAACAACCGCCCCAGCACCGGCAGCGGCGGCAGCGTCGTCGCCGCCTTGAGCGCATTGTCTGGCAGCCCATCGGCCAAGCGAGAAGCAGCAGCATCCAGCCCCTCTGCGCCTGTGTCTTCCGAACCTGCGCCGCACGGCACCGCGTTGCCCAAAGCCCCAGTGTTGGGTTGGGGCAGTTTTTTGCCACACCGTGCATCTGCGCTGCCCAACGTCAGCCAACTGCAGCACAAGGCCTACACCACCAGTGGCCGTGCTGCGCTGCTGGCCGCCCTGCGCCAACTGGCGCTGCCCGCCGGCAGCGGGGTGCTGGTGCCCACCTACCACTGCCCGACGATGGTGGCGCCGGTGTTGCAAGCGGGTTTGCTGCCTATCTACTTTCCCATTGGCCCTGACGGCCTGCCTGAACTCGACGGCATTGCCGCCCGCGCTGCGTCGTCAGCCAAGGCCATGTTCGTGGCCCACTATTTCGGCTTGCCGAAAAGCCTGGCCCGGGTCCATGCCTGGTGCCGCACGCGCGGCATCACGCTGGTGGAAGATTGCGCGCACAGCTATTTCGGCCGGGCGGGTGACCGCGCGATAGGCCACTGGGGCGACTACGCCACCGCCAGCCTGTCCAAGTTTTTCCCCGTGTCCGAAGGCGGCTTGCTGGCTTCTGCACACCACGCACTGAAGCCGCTGGGGCTGACACCGCCGGGGCTGCGCGCGCAGGCCAAGGGTGCGCTGGACGTCATTGAATATGCGCACCGCCACGGTCGCTTGCCCGGCCTGAGCCACCTGTTGGCACCGACTTTCTGGCTGAAGAACCGCGCCCGCGCGCAGACACCACCTTTTACCCCCGCGGTGCATGAGGCACCGCCCGACGCAGCCAGCCTGATGACCGGCTGCGACATGGAACGCGTGGCCCTGGCACCCAGCGCGGCCACCCTTGCGCTGCACCATATGCTGCCTGTGGGCGGCGTGGTGCACCAACGGCGGCTGAACTTCCAGACCCTGGCTTCGGCTTTGGCGGGTGCGCCCGGCGTGGAGCCGTTGGCGGCACAACTGCCCGACGACGCGGCGCCCTACGTCTGGCCGCTGCGCGTGGACTGCCCAGAGCGGGCCGATGCCATCTATGCCCGCATGCGCACGGCGAAGCTGCCCGTATTCCGCTGGGACCGCATCTGGCCCGGCACCCCAGCCGACCCACAAGACAGCGGCCTCCAATGGAGCCGGCAAGTCCTTCAAATGCTTTGCCACCAGGACCTGAACGCAGCCGACCTGGCCTATGTGGCCGGCACCACCCGGCGGATTCTGCAGGCCGTCTGAAACGCCCCATGCACGCACCATGAACCCCATTCACTGGCAGACCCAGGCCGCCACCGCACTGCTGGCCGACACGCAGCTGCAAAACCAGTGGGACCGGCTCAATGCTGCCCGGCTGGACCTGCCCTTCATGAGCGCGGCCGCGCTGTGTGCTGCGTTGCAGGCCTTTGGTACCGGACACGAGCGGCTCGCTATCGGTATGGCCAGCGGACCGGCCGACGGCCAGGTCGTGGCCATGCTGCTGCTGGTGAACGACGGCGCCCTGCGCTGGCGCACCTTTCAACCGTCGCAGCTGCCGCTGGGTGCATGGGTTGCTGCGCCAGAACACGACATCGACACACTCAGCCGCAGCCTGATGCGCGGGCCGCTGGGCCTGTGCCTGGCGTTGTCCATCACACAGGTGGACCCGCTGATGGCACCGCGCCAGCCCGATGCTGGCGACAACTGCCACGCCGACTACATCCACACCGCGTGGGTTGACATTCAAGGGTCGTTTGACGACTACTGGGCTGCGCGCGGCAAGAACCTGCGGCAGAACCTGCGCAAGCAGCGCAACCGGCTGGCAGCAGACAACACGCCGACCCAGATGCGCATGTTCCGCGCGCCGCAAGACATGGCGCCGGCACTCGCACGCTACGGCGCGATGGAAAGCGCAGGCTGGAAGGCCAGCCAGGGCACGGCCATTGAGGCCAACAACGCGCAGGGTGGCTTCTACATCCAGCTGTTTGAAGAAGCAGCCCACCGCGGCGAGGCCCTGATTTTTGAGTATCTGATCAGCGACAAGCCCGCCGCCATGAACCTGTGCCTGCTGCGCAACGGCACGCTGGTGGTGCTGAAGACCACCTACGACGAAAGCCTGCCCAAGACTTTGTCGCCGGCCTTTCTGCTGCGCGAAGAAGAGCTGCAGCACATCTTTTCGGGCCAAGAAATACGCCGCATCGAGTACTACGGCAAGGTCATGGACTGGCACACCAAGCTCACCGACAACCAGCGCGCCCTGTACCACCTGACGGTGTACCGCTGGCCCTTGGTGAAGAGCCTGGCGCAGCGCCGGCGCACCCCGCCCGCCTCAGTGCCGCAGGCCGCTGCGGTGGCGCAAGAGCCGTGAACGGCCGCTTGCCATGATCAGTGTCGTCATCCCCTACTTCCAGCGGGAAGCCGGCGTGCTGCGCCGCGCACTGGCCAGCGTGGCCGCGCAAGCCGGTGTCACGTTGCCGGTGGAAGTGCTGGTGGTGGACGACGCTTCGCCCGTGCCGGCAGATGGTGAACTGGCCGGCCTGCAATGGCCCGATGGCTTCAGCGCCAGGGTTATCAAACGGCCCAACGGTGGGCCGGGCGCCGCGCGCAACACAGGGCTTGATGCAGTTGCGCCCGCCACGCAGTACGTTGCATTCCTCGACTCCGACGACGAGTGGATGCCACAGCACCTAGCCAGGGCAACGGCGGCGCTGAAACTGGGCTACGACTTCTACTTTGCCGACCTGTATCACCTGGATCAGCAAACAAGCGCCTTCGTTCGTGGCGGCCGGTTGAAATTCTCTGAGCATCCTGTGCTTGCATGCAAGTTCGCCAATTTGCATGTTTACCAGGGCGATCTCTTCGACCAGACGCTGCGTGGGAACGTCATCGGAACCCCGACCGTTGTCTACGGATGGCCCAAATTCAAGTCCGAGCGCTTCCGAGTCGAATTCACAAGCGCCGGCGAGGACTACCTGTTTTGGATGTCGCTGGCACGCGGCGGTGCACGTGCGGCGTTCAGCAGCGACGCCGAAGTGCGATGTGGCCGCGGGGTCAACGTCTATTCCGGGTCTGGATGGGGCACGCCAGGCCACTTGCTGCGCGTGCACCAGGAAATCCTGTTCCGCAAGACCGCACGCCAGTTGTTTTCGCTGAACCCCACGCAAAGCCAACACATCAAGAAGGAACTCGCGCGACTTCGGTTGGCATTTGCACGCGACCTGTTGCACCGTGCCAAACACCGA
>JAYSYB010000123.1:0-2161 GCA_043716775.1 Rubrivivax sp. | reverse complement strand
GGCGCTGCTGCTGGCCGCCGGATAGCGTGCGCGCGGCGCGCTCAGCCAGCGTGTGCAGGCCGACGCGGGCCAGTGCTCGAGCGCAGCGTTCTGCACGTTCTGCACGCGGCACCTCGCGCAGCCACAGGCTCAAGAGCACGTTCCGGCGCACCGACAGGTCGAGCATGAAAGGGCGCTGGAACAGCATCGCCAGCACGGGCTTCTTGCCCTCTGCAGCATGCTCTTGCCGCCCCGTGCCCACCACCAGGCCGTGCAGCAGACGCAGCAGCGTGGTCTTGCCCGAGCCGTTGGCGCCGACCAGCGCCAGGCGCTCACCGCGGTGCAGCGTGAGCGACACGCCCCGCAACGCCTGCACGGCGCCGAAGTGCACCGCAGACTGCTGCAACGTGATCAGGGGTTGCATGCTGTTCATATTCTTGATGCCACTCATGTCGGAAGTTCGCGCAGCACACCACCACGCCCTGGCAGTGCACCCACCGCCAGGTTGATGACTCCCACCACCAATATCAGCACCACACCCAGCGCCAGCGCCAAAGGCAGGTCGCCCTTGCTGGTTTCCAGCGCGATGGCCGTCGTCATGACGCGCGTGACGCCGTCGATGTTGCCACCCACCACCATCACCGCACCGACTTCGGCCACCGCGCGGCCGAAGGCGGTCAGCAGCACCGTTACCACGCCCAGCCGCAGGTGCACCAGCATCAGCCCCGCCGTCAGCAAAGGACCGGCGCCGAGCGAACGCAGCTGATCGCCGCCTTCGGCCAGGCCGTCCAGCACCAGGCGGCGGGTCAGTGCGGCGATCAGCGGCACGACCAGGATGCTTTGCGCCAACACCATCGCGGCCGGTGTGAAGAGAATGCCCAGCGAGCCCAGCGGTCCCGAACGCGACAGCAGCAGATACACCAGCAGCCCCACCACCACCGAAGGCAGCGCCAGCAGCGTGTTGACGGCCCAGACCAGCGCGCGGTGCCCAGGGAAGCGCGCCACCGCCAGCCAGGCACCCAGCGCCAGGCCCAGCAACGCGCCGAACATGCAGGCCGTCAAACTGACCCGCAACGACAGCCCAACGACGCCCAGCAGGCGCACGTCAGCGTCGCCGATCAGGCGCAGCGCAAGCCACAGACTTTCAGTGATGGTGTTCATCGTTGGCGCGGGATTGTGCGGGTTCCAAAGCCTCACCGTGTGCTGCGGGTGATGGGCAAAATAGGCTTCCACTCTCAGTGTCACCGACGTTGTCGTTGTCGTTGTCGTTGTCGTTGTCGCTATTGCTATCCCTCACCCTTGATCCGCCATCACCACCCATGTCCGAGCTTGGCCCCTCCCCGCTGACCCGCGGCGACGAACTGCCCGTCGCGGCCGCGCGCGCCGCCATTGCGGCTGCGCTGCAGAGGCCGCCGCTTCGGGCGGGCGAGTGGGTGCCACTGACGCAGGCCGACGGCCGCATCCTGGCCGAAGACCTGGTCTCGCCCATCGCGGTGCCTGCGCACGACAACTCGGCAATGGACGGCTACGCCTTTCGCGGCAGCGACCTGCGGGACGGCGCAGAAACACGCCTGCAGGTGGAACCCGGCACCGTGATGGCCGGCGCGCCGCACGGCGGCATTGTGGCGGCGGGGCGGTGCATGCGCATCATGACTGGCGCCGTCATGCCCGACGGGCTCGACACGGTGGTGCCGATCGAGTTGTGCCGCCTGGACGGCACGCAACTTCACATCGCCGCCGGTTTGCTTCACTCAGGCGAGAACCGCCGCAAGCGCGGTGAAGATCTGGCACAAGGCAGCGCCGCGCTGACCGCCGGGCGCATGCTCCGGCCGGCCGACGTGGGCCTGGTGGCGTCGCTGGGTTTGATGCAGGTGTCGGTCATGCCGCGCCTCCGCGTGGCCCTGTTTTCCACTGGCGACGAACTGCGCCAACCCGGCGAAGCCGCCGCGCCGGGCAGCATTTACGACAGCAACCGCTTCAGCCTGATGGCGGCGCTGCAGCGCCTAGGCGTTGAAGTCCATGACCTTGGCGCCGTGCCCGACGACCCGGCCGCCTTGCGGGCGACGCTCCACACGGCGGTCAGCACCTGCGACGCGGTGGTCACCAGTGGCGGCGTCAGCATGGGCGACGCCGACTACACGCGCCAGTTGTTGTCAGAGATGGGCGAGGTGTCGTTCTGGAA